>CAMCBY010000483.1 GCA_945873015.1 Klebsiella pneumoniae | reverse complement strand
CTCCGCGGATGGGGTGCTCACGCTGTCATTCACGGCGCAGCCTGCCTTCCCCTACCCCGACCAGATAGACCTGCAACTGAACCACGCCACCCGTGATGACGTCGATCGCAAACTGCCCATGATGCACGCCGGCAACGGCGTCTATGTCGCCAAAGTCGGCAAACTCGAAGCCGGCCCGTGGTATGTCGATGCGTCCACCACACAATGGCGGGTAGTGAAACGCGTGATGGTAGATGCGAGCGGAAAGCTGTAGGTGCGGATTTATTGGGTGCAGTTCTGAAACTGATATGCGGTATTGAGTGCGCTATCGCACCGGCGGGTCGTCCAGATCATTGTGGGTCAGACTTCAGTCTGACACTGTCGAGACAGCTTGGCGCTGCCCATCGCGGACGAATGTCAGACTGAAGTCTGACCCACAGAGGATCAAATGCCGATGCTCAGTTTGGGACCTGCACCCAATGAATTCGCACATTAAACCAGGCCTGCAGCGCCCTAACCCCGCACACGTCTTACCGGCTTCGCCGGACCGTCTGACGAAGACGACAACGCAGTCAACAGCGCCTGGGTCAGTCGGTCATCAAAAGGCTCGGCCACATAGTCGCTGAACCCTTCGCGCATCGCCTCGACCGCAGTTTCAATCTTGCCGCGTGCAGTGGTCATGATGGTGGCCGGTGCAACGCCGGCCGCCACACAGGCGTGCAGCAGCTCGACACTGGTGCCGCCTTCGAGGCAGGCATCGACCACCATGGCGTTGCGAGGTGCGATGCGCAGCAAAGCCAGCGCTTCGGCAGCGCTGGCGCAGGCGCTGACGTCAAAATGGGCAGCCGCCAGCACCGCAACGATACGATTGCGCGCGACCGGGTCCTGGTTCACCACCAGCACGCTGGGTGCGGCAGTGCGCGCCGTTGCGTGATCTGCACCCATGCCCGCCATCGCTGCGCAGTTACCGCGAGCCTGTGCGGGCCGCGGAGTTGGCGGATTCGCCGGCAATGGCGCGCAACTTCTCCAGCGACAGGATGTGCACATAACGCCGGTCGACCGAGATGATGCCCTGGGTCTGCAAGTCACCGAACAGACGACTGACGGTCTCGACCGCCAGCGATAAATAGTTGGCGATATCCTGCCGCGGCATGCTGAGGTTGAACTCAGTGCGCGAGCAGCCGCGCGCGGCGAAACGGTTGGAGAGATACAACAACAGGCTCGCAAAACGCGCCTGTGCCGATTTCTGACCGAGCAGGAGTGCGTGGTTGTTCTTCTCCATCATCTGCCGCGCCGCCGAGCGCATCACTTCGGCCCACAGCTTGGGCGTACGCGCGGCAACCGACTCGATGGAACTGAACGGGATGCGACACAACGAGGCCGTTTCAAGCGCGACCACGGCAGTCTGATGATGGCCATTGGCGACCGCGTCGAAACCGAGCAGGTCGCCCGGATAATGAAAAGAGACAATCTGTTCGAGGCCATCGGCGTTGTCGAAATACGACTTGGCCGAACCCGAGCGCAGGATATAGAGGAACTCGAGCGGCTCACCCTGCTGGAAGACGGGGGTATTTCGTTTGAGCGGCGCCGAGCAGCGCAGCCCCGGCCCCTCATCCACCGCACCGGCGACCGCAAAACCGTGAGCCACGCAGGAGCGCGACCACTGGCATTCGCCACAGGACACCGCCAGTTTCGGAAAGTCGAAAACATTGCTGCGCATTTCAGGTCCCCAAACGTGTGATAAATCGTGTGGAGCATTTATAGGCAGCCAGGCCCGCGGCGGAAATTCGCGATTTCGCGTAAGAGCGCTTCGGAAACTACGTAGATGCGAATTTATTGGGCGTAGAGCTGATACTGAGAATCAGCATTTGATCGTCTGTGGGTCAGACTTCAGTCTGACATTCACAGGCGATTGACGGCGGCAGACGGTCACCCCAGTGTCAGACTGAAGTCTGACCCACAATGGCCTGGACAACCCGTCCGATGCGATAGCGCGCTCAATAAACGTGGCTGTTTTTACAGGCGGCCGTCAGGCGTAACGATTAACCATGGTCACGAGTTCGGCGAGGGAGCGCGCGCCGGTCTTGGTCATGACCTTGGCGCGGTGGATCTCGACGGTGCGCTCTGACAGGCCGAGTTCGATGGCAATCACCTTGTTCGCCTGGCCGGCGACGATGCGGTCCATGACTTCCCGCTCGCGCGGCGACAGCAGTTCAATACGCGACGCCAGCGTGGCCCGTTCCGCACGGGCGGCACGCGCCGCGCGGTCCACTTCCAGCGCCTGATTGATACGGTCCAGCAGTTGCTGGTCATTGAAAGGTTTTTCGATGAAATCGACCGCACCCAGCTTCATCGCGCGCACCGCCATCGCCACATCGCCGTGGCCGGTGATAAAAATCACCGGCAGGTCGATGGTGCGGCGGTGCAATTCTTCCTGCATTTCAAGGCCGCTCATGCCGGGCATGCGGATATCCAGCACCAGACAGCCGGAACGCTGCGGATCGCAGGCCGAGAGGAAGGCCTGTGCCGATTCAAAGGCCTCGACGGACAAACCCATGGAGCGAATCAACAAGGACAACGATTGCCGCACCGCGACATCGTCGTCGACCACAAAAACTGTTTGCGTCAGGGTCGTCATGCAGAACTCAAGGCTACGGGTAGTGTGATGGTGAATCGCGCGCCGCCCTGCGGCGCGTCAGAGTATCGCAGGCTGCCACCGTGCGCGGAAATGATCGAAAAGCTGATCGACAGTCCCATGCCCATACCCTCTTCCTTGGTGGTTTGAAAGGGCTGGAACAAACGTTCACGCATGCTCTTATCGACCCCCTCGCCGTGGTCGGTGAAGACTGCCTCCACCCCCTCCGGCCCGAGGCGGGTCTCGATATGCAGTTGCCGCTCGCGCTCGGGCAAGCCCATCATGGCGTCGATGGCGTTGCGGATGAGATTCAGGCAGACCTGCTGGATCTGCACCGGATCAACCAGCACCAAGGGCAAATCGGCCGCGAGTTCCGTGTGCAGATGCGCGTGATTGGACGACGCGTCAATCGCCGCCAGTTCGAGCACGGAGGTGATCACATCGTTCAGCGCCACCGCCTCACGGCTGCTGTCACGATGGCCGACAAAACCGCGAATACGACGCACCACGTCACCCGCGCGTAAAGCCTGCGCAGCAATCGCCTGTAAGGACTCGAACAGCAACTGCTGGTCGGCATTGCCCTGATTCATGAGCCGGATACAGGCCTGGGAATAGGATGAAATCGCCGTCAGCGGCTGGTTGATCTCATGCGCGATAGCGGACGCCATTTCGCCGAGCGTGGTCACCCGTCCAACCTGCGCGAGCCGTTCGCGCGCCTCGCGCGATTCGAGTTCCGAGCGCACTTGTTCGCTGTGGTCGATGACTT
>CAMCBY010000482.1 GCA_945873015.1 Klebsiella pneumoniae | reverse complement strand
CCGCTGTTTTTGTCGACGTCGAGGGTGAAGCGCTGCACGCGCGTGTCGTAATTCAAGGTGCCGCCACCGGGCCCACGGTCTGACAAACCCCACCACTCATTACGACGGGTGTCGTAATAGATATCCGAGAAAAAGCCGACGCGGCCGTTATTGACCGAGGTGCCAAACTGGTCGCCAGTTGCGCCCGGGATGGCGAGGCCGTTGACGAAGCTCGGGGCGGCGGCGGCGCCGCCACTGACGATAAGGCCGGCGAGCGCGGCGCTGACTGCGGTTTTCATGGGGGGTGTTTCTCGAACGTGATTAAGAGCGCCAGCCTAGCTGCGCAGTCCTACAGTCCGAAGGCAGTTCTGTGACAGGTGGGGCTGCGCCGGCGGGCACGCCGGCGACGCTGCGCGCCAATGGCGTGATTTGAGCGCGGCGCATGGCGCCGCGCTCAAAGCTCAACGGTGGGCTGGCAAGAGACAGGCACCCATGCCTTTGACCGCCGCCTCGGTGCTGTCATCGACATCGGTGCGAAAAGTTGCGTGCACGCGATTGACCATCGCCGACAGGCCGATAGTCACACACAGTTCCACCAGTTCGTCCTTGCTGAAGCGCTGCGCGAGTTCGGCATAGAGCTGATCGTCGCACAGGTTGTCACGGGTCAGCGATTCCGAATAACGCAATACCAGCTTGTCCGTTTCATCGAAGCTCGCGCAGCTGTCAGGCGCGCCCATCGAAGCCATTTCATCTTCCGTCAAACCGACACTCAGACCGAGCATCACATGGGTGGGGATTCAGTAATGGCAGGCGTTGATCTGCGATGCGCGCAAGTAGGCGAGTTCGCGATAGCGCGGCGCGATCTTGGGACTCACATACAGTGTTTTAACAAAATGCAGGAAAGCTTCGAGGATGCCGGGGCTGGCACCAAACACTTTGAATACGTTGAAGGTTGGAAATCCAAGCGCCTCCATCTGCTCGAATTGAGCGCGCACCTGCGGCTCAGCGGTGGCAGGATCAGTCAGTGGAATACGGGCCATTGTGCTTGCCTCATGGTCTTAATGGTAGGTCTGAGAGTAGCGGCGCCGTGCCAGGGTAGCAAGCGAGCCGTCTCCCAGCTGCGGGCAATGGTTCCGCTGGCCGGAATCAGTAAACTGTCGTGAATCATCTCCACCCTGGGCCCGTCATGAAAAACCCTTTTGATACTGATGAACGCCGTGCTTTTCGCGATACCGTCGCGCGTTTCGTGAAGAACGAAATTGAACCCAACGCCGATGCCTGGGACGAAGCAGGCACTTTTCCCTGGGCGGTGCACGAGAAGGCATGTGCGCTGGGTTTGTTCGGTTTCGGCATCGATGAGCAATACGGTGGGCTCGGCTTCGAGGATGCCTTCATGCGCGCGTCCGCGGCCGACGAACTCGGGCGCGGCGGCATTGGCGGTGTGATTGCCGCCATCGGTTCGCGCGGCATCATGGTCGGATTGGTCGATGGTCTGGCCAACGAAGACATCAAACGCCGTGCGCTGCCCGAGATCCTGAGTGGTGTGAAGGGCGGTGCACTCGGCATCACCGAGCCTTCGGGCGGTTCCGATGTTGCCAATATGCAGACCCGCGCGCGGCGCGAAGGCGATGAGTACATCCTCAACGGTTCCAAGACCTTCATCACCGGCGGCATGAACGCGAGCTATTTTGCTATCGCGGCGCGCACCGGTGACGAGGGTGGCGCCGGCATCTCGCTGTTTTTCGTTGAAGCCGGTATGGCGGGTTTCTCGCGCACCGCCATCGAACGCAAGATGGGCTGGTGGGCATCCGACACTGCCACGCTTTATTTCGATGAATGTCGCGTGCCGGCGGAAAATCTCATGGGCGTCGAGAATCGCGGCTTCCTGTCGGTGTTGAACAATTTCAATTTCGAGCGCCTGTTCATGTGTGCGCAGATGCTCGGCATGTCGCGCCGTTGCCTCGACGAAAGCATCGCCTATGCGCAGCAGCGCAAGACCTTTGGCAAACCTT
Source organism: Klebsiella pneumoniae (assembly GCA_945873015.1). Lineage (GTDB taxonomy): Bacteria > Pseudomonadota > Gammaproteobacteria > JADJYF01. The sequence goes on along the minus strand of CAMCBY010000482.1, from coordinate 1,390 downwards.
TGATCAAACATCAGGTCATTCGCCACAAGATTGCCGAGATGTCATCGCGCATCGATGCAATGGATGCCCTCATCAACCAGATCTGCTGGAACATCAATGAAGGTGAGGCGCCGGTCGCCGAGATCAGCAAGGCCAAGTTCTTCTGCTCGAGTGCACTGGAATGGTGTGCCAACGAGGCGATGCAGATCTTCGGTGGTGCCGGTTATCTGCGCGGCAATCCGGTCGAACGTATTTACCGCGAGACCAAGGTCATGACCATCGGCGGTGGCTCGGCCGAAATCATGCGTGATCTCGCGGTGCGGCAGATGGGTTTATAGGGCGCGCCGTCAGCCAAGAAAGTCGCGCAGCACGGCGTTGAACTTGCGCGGATTCTCCCAGAACATGAAATGACTGCCGCCTTCGTTGCGACCGAAGACAGACAGTTGTGCGCCCGGGATCTGCGCCGCTATCCAGGCAGCGGCCTGCGGCGGGAATATCGACGCCAGCTCGCCGCCGAACACCAGGGTCGGCAGATTGAGGGGCGGGATCACCTCGGCGATGACATCGCGCCAGTCCTGCGAGGCATGATCGATGAGCAGACGCGCCGCGCACTCGGCCGGCACCTTGAGGCTCTCGTTGACCGCCATGGCAAAATCGGCGTCGCTCACCGCGTCGCTGAAGAAAGCACTGCGCAGTCCCTGCAAGGTCGCTGCGCGGTTGCTGGTGATGGCGTTGGCAATCTCATAGAGCGAGGTCGGGGTGAAAGAACAGCCTGCCGCTGCCAGGGCTTCTCCGCTCAGGCCGCTGCCATTGGTCACCAGCGGTGCCTGGTCGATGAAGATGAGTTTGGCGACACGTTCGGCGCCAAATTGTTCGAGATAGCTCCAGATGACTGAGGCGCCCATCGAATGGCCACCGAGGGCCACCTCGCGCAAGTCATGCTGCACGAGGAAGTCATGCAGGTCGGCCGCGAGGCGTGCGACACGATAACCGTGCAGCGGTTTGGGTGATTCGCCATGGCCGCGCATGTCGACAGCGATGACGCGGTAGGCATCACTCAAACCGGCCAACTGTTTGGCAAAACAACGGGTGCTTTGCGACCAGCCATGCACCAGCACCAGCGGCTGTCCATGACCTTGTTCGACATAGTGCAGATTGAGCATTGGTGGTCCTGTGTGCGGTTCAATTGAGGCGATAGTGTAGCGACGCCTAGAGCCCACCCACCACCACGCAGGCGGCGGCGCAGCCGCCCGCGTTGTCCTGCGCCAGCGCCGTGACTAGTGAACCATAGGGGCCACGCCAACGACTGTGCAAGGCGTAATGCGTTTCAAACGGCAGGCGCACGGCGGCGTGAAACGCCTCACTGTCACGCGTCACATGCAGCGCCTCACCATTGACCCACACTTCGAGT
>CAMCBY010000481.1 GCA_945873015.1 Klebsiella pneumoniae | reverse complement strand
TCCTGCTGCTCGCTTTGCGCGTGCAGGCCGCCGAAGGCGAGCCCGCGCGCGACACCGTGGATAAAACGGCGCTACTGCAACGCGCCGCCGCTGCACTCGAGCAGCATCGTGCCAGTGGGCGCAGCGATTACCTTGACGAGGCCGAGGCCGCGGTCAGCGCAGCGCTCAATACGGCGCCCGACGATTTCCTGGTGCAACGAACTGAAGTGGCGGTGCTGCTGGCGCGCCACGCCGACAGCACGGCGCTTGAGCGCAGCCGCGCGCTCAATCGACGTTTCCCCGATGACCTCGATACCTATGCGCTGCTGATCGACGCCGAACTTGCCTTGGGGTTATACCGCGAGGCTGAGAGTGATACGCAACGCCTGCTGGATCTGCGTCCCGACCATCTGCCGGGTCTGGTGCGCGCTGCACGTCTGCGCGAACTGTATGGCGACTGGCAAGGCGCCATCGATGTGCTCAACGCCAGTCTCAATCGCGTCACCGAAGACGAGCGTGAACTGCGCGCACGTCTCTATACACAACTCGCGCGCCTGCATGTCGGTGCGGGCAATCAAGACATTGCCGACCAGGCACTGGCGGCGGCGCTCGGCGCCTTGCCGGATTATCCACCGGCGTTACGCGAAGGCGTACGTATCGCGCGTCAGCGCGGCGCCAGTGCACAAGCCTTACGCATGGCCGAACACTTGTATCGTGTGTTGCCGGCGGAGCACGAATTGCTGCTGCTGGCACGCGCCGCTGCGGCGGCCGGACAAGGCGTGCGCGCCGCGCCGATGTTGCGCGATTTTGTCACGCGTGCCCACGCCATTGCCGCGCGCGATGACAACGCCAATCTGGCCTTGAGCAGTTATTACGCTTTCGAGGGGCACGATATCCCGCGGGCGGTCAGTTTCGCTGTGAGTGCGCGCGCGCAGCGCGCCGATGTCGATACCTTGTTTACCTATGCGACCGCTCTGCATCGCGCCGGGCGCGATCTCGAAGCGCAAAAAGTGATCGCGAGCCTCAAGCAGCTCGGCTATCGCGACCTCGATTTTCTGGCGCTGGCCGATACCGTGCATCCGGGCGTTGCCAGCGCTGCTGATTCCTCCAACCACCTTCGCTGAACTCCACGGGAGACCACCATGTTGCGCCTGTTCCTGACCTTGCTTTTGCTGACTGGCAACGCCTATGCGTTACCCATCGATTTATCCACCGCGATATACAACACCTCGGCCTATGCCGAGCTCGGTGCCGACAGTGATGGCATCCACGCCGACAGCAGTCCAGCGACTGCTCTGCCCTTGTTCAGTCACGCCGAGGTTATCGGTAACGACATTAGCATCAGAGAATTCGCACATGTCGATGCGGTGGCGGACAGCGGGTTTCTCGCGGTCAGCAGCGAAGTGCAGGGCAGTCTCAATCATGCGGGGGCGGTCGCGGAAGCGGCATTGGAACAGACGCTGTCCATCGCCGGCATCTATTTTCTGGAGCTCAATTTTGAGTCACTGCTCGATCTCGTCGGCGGTGAGGCAGGTGCGAGCCTCGGTCTGGTAGTGAGTGCCGGTAGTCGTACGCTGTTCGATGAAATCTTCACCAGCAGTGCCGAGATCACGCGCCGCTTTGTGCTCGCGCCCGGTGAAATCGGCATGTTGTTTATCGGTTTGACCAGCACTGCCGACGCCGTGGGCGACGGACTGGCCGGCGACCTGTATGCATTTAATCTCGCCACGGTCGAGGTGGCGCTGAACGCGGTGCCGAGCCCGACGCCGTTGGCCTTGATAGCTGCGGGCCTGGTGCCGATGCTGCGCCGACGTCGCGTGCGCGCGGAGTAAACGCGATGTCGCGCGCGCTGGTGCTGGTGTTGGTGCTGTGGATGCCGTGGGCGAGCGCCACTCATCGTGCGCCGCTGCCGCACGATATCGCGCGTCTCGAACAAGCACTGGCCGCGCAGCCACACAATAGCGACGTCGTTGCTGCGCTCGCCACCGCACTGCTGGCCGAAGTGCGTATCACCGCACGCGCTGACCGACTGGCCCGCGCCGAAGTTCTGATCGAGCGTCTGTTGCAGCGGCGCTCACCGCGTGCCGACGCACTCGATGCCTGGCGATTATTGATCCTGCATCGTTTCGACGCCGCACTGGCGGCGGCGCGTCGTGCTCAGGCGACCGGCAGCGACGATGTGCTGGCGACCCTCAGTGAGGCCGATGCTTTGATGGAACTCGGCCGCTACGGGGAAGCCGAGCGCGCCGTGCAGGCACTGCTCGACCACCACTACGGCAGCGCGGCGCTGGCGCGGGCTTCGCATCTGCGCCGCCTGTCGGGTGACCTGCCGGGTGCACTGGAAATGGCGGCAACGGCTGTCAGGCTGAGTGCGACAGCGAGCGACCGTGCGTGGTTGACGCTCGATATGGCGGAACTCCATCTGTGTGCTGGTCAAGCACAGGACGCGCTGACACTTGCTGCGACCGCGCTGACACAATTGCCGGTGCCGGCGCTCGCCCTGCAGGCCCGCGCGCAGCAGGCGCTCGGCGAAAATCGCGCCGCACTGGCGCTGTATCTCGAGGCTGCAGCACGCGATCCGCGCGCCGAGCTGCAAGTCGAAATCCTGAAACTCGCGCAACGTGAGGGTGACCACGCATTGGTCGCGCGCACCACGCGCCTGCTCGAAGGCATGGCGCGGCTTGCGGCGCACGACGGCGGTGAGCGCCGCGCCTTCATCGAGTTTTATCTGCTGCGCGACAATCTCGCGGCCGCCACCACAGTGGCGCGCGCCGAATGGCAACAACGCCCCGACATCTACAGCGCCGCGCACCTCGCGTGGGTGTTGTTCCGTGCCGACCGTCGCGATGAAGCCGCGGTCTATGCCGCGCGGGCGCTGGCGGAACACAGTATCGACCCCTTGCTGCAATGGCGTGCGGGCACGGTGCTCGCGGCCGTTGGCGATGCGCGCGGCGCACTGGAAGTGGCGGCGGCATTAAAAGCGCAACCGTGGCTGGCAGGTGAAGTGCTACGGTTGGCGAGGCAACCATGAGGTTAGTGCTGCTGTTACTGGTGCTGAGTGGGGCGGCAGGTGTATCCGCCCATCCGCTTGGCAACAACACCGTTAATCGTGCTGCCGCGCTGACCATCACCGGCGCGCAGATTCGCATCGATTATCAGCTCGACTTCGCCGAGATCCCGACCCTGCTTGCGAGCGAGAACGCCGATCGCGACACCGACGGTCGCCTCGACGACAAGGAATGGCAAGCCTATACACGCGCATGGAGTGAGGTGCTCATTCCCGATTTGTTCTTGAGCGCAGATGAGAAGCCGCTGGTCTTGCGTGTTGCCACACTCGAATGGCAGTTGCTGCCGGGCGCTGCCGGTCTTTCACAGTTGCGTCTGCGTGCTGTGTTTGAGACTCATGCGCCGGCCGCTG
>CAMCBY010000480.1 GCA_945873015.1 Klebsiella pneumoniae | reverse complement strand
GGGCATTGGCTGAGATCACGCTCCCGTCGTTAATCTCGACCTTGGCAGCGCCACGCAGATCTTCGCCGCCGCGGAACCCGCCGCCCACGCGGACGCGTCCCCCGCCCTGTGCACCATCGGCACGGATGCTGGCAGCGGCCAAGGTCACCTCGTCGCCGAGCACCGTGACATTACCACCGCGCTCACCGCTGGCATTCATCGTGCCGGAGCTGAATGTACTTTTCCCCCCGTCAACGTAAATGCGACCACCGCGTCCGTCGCTGCTGGATGTGCGCAGGTTCGCGTTGGCGGTCGCGATTAAGGCATCACTGCTCTTGATACTGATCGTGCCGCCGGCTTCTTTACCGCGCGCCGACACCACGCCGTCGACCAGCAGATGGTCGGCGCGCACTACCACTTTGCCACCGCGGTCGCCGTCGGCACGCACCGAGCCCAGTGCGTCGATATGCGCATTGCCTTCGGCATTACGCGCGTCGATGGAAATGGTGCCGCCTTTTTTGCCGTTGCTGCCCGACGCACGCACTGAGCTGCCTTCGGCTAACGAAATGCGGTTGGAAGCTTTGAGAGAAATTCGCCCTGCGGCGTCACGGCTGACGGAATTGGCGTCGATTTCGCCGGAATGGCGAATCGTGCCAGCCAGAATGCTGGCGGTTCCCCCGCGTGCCAGGAGGCGACCGATGTTGACGACTTCGTTGTCCGGCGCGCGCACCTCAAAGGTGATGTCCGGATCGTCGAGGCTCGCAATGGTGATCGCGGACCCGGCGGCCAGCACCAGATCGCCATTCGGACTCTCAATCAAACCGCTCTTGCTGTTGCCGGCTTGCGGAACGTTTTCGATGCGCGGCGCTATCAGCACCACTTCACCGCCAGGTGCGGTCTTGATGTAACCGTGGTTGGTAATCGTGCCGCTGTCGCCGTCGCCTTCGAAACGGAACCGGCCGGCGAGGAAATCTTCGTTGGTAATCTGCAGCGTGGACAGCACCACACCTGCGGTATCAACCGAACCATCGCGTCCAATCAGAATGCCGGCCGGGTTGATCAGGAAGACCTGGCCATTGGAGACCAGACTACCGAGAATCTCGGAACTGTTGCCGGTGGTCACCCGATTCAACACCGTGCTGGCGGCGTTCTGTTGAATGAAGCGGGTGATTTCGCCCTTGCCGATGTCGAACGACTGCCAGTTCAAAACCGCCGCGGGCGAATTGGTGATCTCCAAGGTCTGCGGGGTCGGATTGGCGAACGCCGCCGAGCCGCTGACAACTTGTGCTCCCTGCGGGTTGGCGCTCGCACCGACGCTCGCGATCAGGCCTGTGACGAACGACAGTACCTGGCCGCCGCGGCGACGGGTGATTTTCAGTGAACCGTGCATTCGAGACCTCCGCTATTCAGCGTCTCATTCAACTGGTCGAGCTGACCGCCGACCTCTACCGCGTGGTAAATCGGATCTTCCGCCTGGAACGGCGGCACTTCACTCAATTGCTGCGCAGGCCCGCCTTGGTTCCCGACATGGCTGGCCTCGCCCTGCTCGAGCTGGATTTCGTTCTCTTCAGTCTTGACCGCACAGATGCCCGAATAACAACTGACATACAAACCACCCTCGGGCTCGCTGGACGACGGTGCCGGCGGCTGGTCAGGCAGTTCTATCGAACTGGGCGCTGGCATGTCGGTCGGGATCGGCACCGGCAATTGCGGTATCGATTGCGGCAGCATGCCGGTGTCTCCGACAAAAATCGTCTGCCCGGCTTCGACCAGACCACCGTTGACGTCGATGGCGCCTTCGTTGACCTGTGAGTAAAAACCATTGCCACCCGGCGCTGCGCCCGGCTCGCTGCTCTGACACGGGCCGACGCATTGCGCGACCCAGTCAGTGCCACGAATACCGATAGTCGCGACCGCTGTGCGCATCTGGTAGTTGCCGCGCCCTTTATGCCCGACCAGGCCACTGACCGCGCGCAGGCCGCCGCGTAACAGGTTGAAGATGCTCTCGCTGCGCTCAGGTTGGGCAACTTTAAAATCGACTCTTTCGACGCGGAATTCCGTGTTCGGCATCAAGGTCACGCGGCTCTTGTCGGCGAACACCAGCACCGCAAAGCTGTCGGCGTTGGTGATGACCGTGTCACCGTTATGAACCGGTGCACCGGAAACCAGCGGCCGCGCGTGGTTGCTCGGAGCACGAACCAGTGCATCGCCCTTGACGAAACCGGCGCGGCCGGCCGAGACCGAGCGGACCTTGGCTTCCTCCGAACAGTCGCTGCCGCACAGGCGCGCATCAAATTCAGTGCCGCGAATACCAATGGTCGCGACCGAAGTGCGCAGGCGCATCGCATTGGGGTTGCGCTTGCTCATGAAACCGGTGACTGCGCGCAAGCCGCCTTTGAACAGCGTCATGAGGCCCTCTTCGCGGTTCTCGCCGATCTCGTATTTGGCGATTTGAAACTGCGAGTCAGGGCGCAGGGTGATCTTGGTGCCGTCGGCGAGTTTCAGCAGCGCGACACTGCGCGGGCCGGTGCTCACCACATCGCCTTCCTGCACTGCGGAGCCCGCACCCAGCAAACGCGGCGCGCCGCCTGCCACATGGCCGCTGACAACGCCGTGTGCCAGCACCACGTCGCCCGCCTTGTTGGCGGCCAGCAGCGGTGCGGCGCTGAACGCCAGCAACGCGCCGAGCGCGAGCCCGACCGAGGCGCGGCTCAATAACGGTAGAGTAGGTCTAGATGCCATTTCGAATTGCCCCGATCCGATGCCTCGCCGTCCGCGCCTGCGAGCGGCAGTCCATAATCGATAGCCAGCGACACCTGTTTGCGCCACTGCCACCTCGCGCCAAGACCGATACTGGAAATCGTATCGTTTTGGCGCTGCCCCACCACCGGGTCGATCAAAGCTTTGTGACCGACATCGATAAACCCGAGGAAGCGCGCGTCGAGCAGACGCTTGACCGGGGGCGACCATACTTCGAAGTTGAGGATGACGCCTTTGTCACCGGCGACGGTGCGTTCCTCGAATCCGCGCACCGAATGCACGCCGCCGACCCCGAGCTGCTCGCCGGGGATCAGGGCCCCGTCGGTGAGCTGCGCGGTCATGCGCCCGAGGGCGCTGTAGCCATGGGGCAGTCGTTGGGTGACCAGTGCGCCAAAATGACCCACGGTGAAGTCCGGCTTAGCGGCTGCGCGCACCAGCGCATAGTCGCTGGCATTGTTGTGCAGGCCGGCTTCGATGTTGTGTGCGACGTCGAAATAGAAATCCAGACTGGTTTGTGACCAGCCATAGGAACCATCATAACGAACCGCAAAAGGTCGGCTGCGGACCTTGGTGCTGAGCGCCGGGATACGCACGCCAGACGCGGCGGTCGCAATCATGGTGCTGAACAGCCGGTCCTGCGCACCGAGGGTATAACTGT
>CAMCBY010000479.1 GCA_945873015.1 Klebsiella pneumoniae | reverse complement strand
CAGGTGGCGAGCGACTGCCGCTGCTGCAGGATGGACTCGCGATCCACGGTCATGCCATCGAAGCACGTTTGTATGCCGAGGATCCCGAGCGCGACTTTCTGCCCTCGACCGGCGTGTTGCGCCATCTGCGTTTTCCGTCCGCGAGTGGCCATGTGCGTGTTGACACCGGCGTGCGCGAAGGCGACGCGGTGACGGTGCATTACGATCCGATGATCGCCAAGCTCATCGTGTGGGATGTCGATCGCGACGCCTGCCTGCGCCGCCTGCGTGTGGCTCTGGCGGCTACTTCGGTGGCCGGCCTGACCACCAATCTCGATTTCCTCGCCGCAGTGGCCGATCACCCGGCCTTTGCCGCCGGCGGTGTCGATACGGGTTTTATCGGGCGCTACTACGAGGCGCTGACCGGCAGCGGCGAACTGCCGCCCGCCAACCAGGCCGCACTGGCGACCCTGGAAGAACTGCTGACTCGACGTGCGCAGGCGGCACGCGCCGCAGCCGCATCGGATGAGCCTGATTCGCCGTGGGCCAGCGTCGATGGCTGGCGCGTGAATGGCACCTCGGAAGAAACCCTGCGTTATACCGCCAGGAGCGGCGAACTCGAAGTGCGCGTGCGTCATCCGGGACCACCCTGGACACTCACCATCGACACCCAGGACTACAGTGCCGATGGCCGCATCGACGAGGACGGCCTGCTGCACGCCGCGATCGCCGGACGCCATCTGCGCGCGCGCATCGTCGAAGCGGGCGATCAGCGTGTCGTGATCGTCGCCGGCCGCAGTTTTGCGCTGGCTCGTATCGCCCAGAGTGAGGACATCGACGAAGCCGCGGCGGGCGGCGGACAAATCAAGGCGCCGATGCCAGGCCGCATCGTGCAACTGCGGGTTGCGGTGGGCGACACCATCGAGCGCGGTCAGCCTTTGCTGATCCTGGAGGCGATGAAGATGGAACACACCTTGACAGCGGCATCCGCGGGCGTGGTGCAGAGCGTCAATTTCGCCGTGGGTGACATGGTCGATGACGGCAGCGAACTGCTGGTCATTGTCGCACCGGAATAAGGCCGCGAGCCGCGGTGTGGGTGTAGACCGATACCATCAGCCGGCACGCGGTGACCTACGCGCAAGACGCCGGCGCGTTTAGTCGTCTACCGCACCGGCGATCGGGGCACAGGGGGGGCGATAGCGGTAGGTGGTGTCGGCAGAAAAGTGAGCCATCCATGGCTTGCCCCTCTCGGATCAACAGGCTCGAGCGTGCCCCCGTAGGTGGAATTCATTCGCACATTCGGGAAGAGCCTCAATCGAGTGGATTACTGACGCTTTCGATGGCCTTTTTGACCTTCATCGGGCCATCGACATTCTGAAATATCACATCGCTGATGCCGCGCCCCGAGATCTTGATGATGCCGTAGTCGAAGATGCGACCGAGTATGCCCTGGTCGATTTCGACGGTCTCGACCGAACGCAGCTTCATTTCCTCAGTGCGACGACTGACGATACCTTGTTTGAGGATCACACGTTTGTTGGTCAGCCCCTGCTCGGTGTATTTGAGCTGCAGGTACTGGTAAAGCGCGAAGGGTAACAACAGACCCGCCGTCAGCAACGTCATGAGCACCGGCCACAGATAGGCCAGCCAATGAATGTGGAAGACCGCGAGCACTTCCTCGCCTTCCGATAGCGACTCATTGATGTACGACATGCTTGTCTTCCTGCGGCTGGTGAGCCGCTGTGAGCGGCACTGACGCGGTAGTACTTGAGTTGGCGAAAGAGGCAGGAGTCGAACCTGCCAGACACACATGCGTGCGTCTCACCGGATTTGAAGTCCGGGCGCCCCACCGGGAGACGATGCTCTTCCGCCGGCTATGCTAGTGACTCACCCTGCCGAGATCCACCTCGAAAACGTGAGGGACTTTATCGGCACCAGGCGCCGCTGCTGTTGGAGCGATAGCCGAGCGCGCCGTAGGCCGCGTCGACCAGCGATTGGCCGCGCTCGTTGAGCAGCAGGCCCGTGCCCATACGATTCATGGCGTAGCCGAAACTCATGCGGCAGGCCGGATCGGCAAACCCCAAGGAGCCACCAGCACCGACGTGTCCAAAAGCGCCGTCGGCAATCAGCAAGCTGGAATTAACCGTGCCCGCGGTGCGCCGGTTGTCTATCGCCTTCATGAAACCTTCGGAAAAATTCATGCGCGCGAGCAAAGTGGCGTCGTCGTGGCTCGCCATGCTGGTACGCGCCATACGTGCGAGCGTGTCGGGCCCGACCAGTCGCTGGTTGTTGATGCTGCCGCCGTTGGCGAGTGGCGCATACATGCCGGCCAGCGCGCGGCCGTTGGCGAGACCATTGGCCGAGCCGATTTCTGCAACGTGGCAATCGGCGCTGTTGGCATCGACCAGCATGAAGTCGCGCATGAACAACTGCGTCGGTGTGCCGGGCGTGCCAAGCGCGGTCTTGACGAAGCGTGATTCCAGCCACTGCTGGTCGGGTGTGGCGGCAATCATCGGCGAAATGCGACCATGCAGTTCACGCGGCATGCCTATCCAGAAATCGAGACCGAGTGGTTTGGCCACTTCGTCCTGAAAGAACTGGCCGAGCCGCTTGTGGGCGGCGCGATGCACCAGTTCACCGACGGTCCACGCCATCGTGATGGCGTGATAACCGACCCGTGTGCCGGGCACCCAGAACGCGGCTTCGGCGGCCACCCGCTTGACCATCGCATCGTAGTCGTAGAAACCGCCGGGCGGCACCACGTCGCGCACATGGGGCACGCCGACACTGTGGTCGAGGGTCATGCCGACCTTGGCGTCTTCCTTGCCATTGACGGCGAATTCCGGCCAGTAATCACTGATCCTGGCATCGAGATCGAGTGCACCACGGTCTGCCAGCATATGCGCGCACAGCGCCATCGCACCCTTGGTCGCGGAAAATACCGTCGCCACCGTGTCGCGCTCCCAGGCGGCACCGCTGCGCGCGCGTCGCCCACCCCACAAATCGACCACATTGCGGCCTTCGATATTGAGCGCGACGCTGGCGCCGACCTCATCGCGTTCGTTGAAGTTGGCGACAAAAGCGTCGGCGACCGCACTGAAGGCCGGGTCGTAGTGGCCTTCGATATGGCCTTGCGGCAAATCCACGGACAGCGATTTCATACGGGGGCTTCCTTCATGGGTTGAGTGCTGGATGTTCCAGTGACGGGGGTTTGAGTGGCAGCACTAGTGTGCTGTCCCGCAATGAATCTTCATAATTCGCGAAGCGAGCGAAGCGCGATACGGCGTTGCTCGTCGTCGCAATAGCGCCGCTATTACTCCTCCTCGCGCCTTGCCTCGCACTCCGATCGCCGCGCGAATTATCGAAGTTCATCACGGGACAGCACACTAGCTGCGTCGTTTGGTATCGAGCAGCGTGCGCAGATCGCCGCTGCGATG
>CAMCBY010000478.1 GCA_945873015.1 Klebsiella pneumoniae | reverse complement strand
TCTCATCGGTGTGTTCGTCGCCTCGCGCCTGCCACAAAACATCGAGCTCTAAGCGGGCGCGGCACGCGCCTGCGCCAGTCAAGGATGCTGCGCTGCGGCCGCTAGAGCCTGCATCGGAGTTCCAGTGTGCCGTATGTACCACGATGAACTTCGATAGTTGGCGTAGCCATCGGGCGGCGAGGCACGGCGTGAGGAGGCGTAATAGCAGCGCTATTGCGACGACGAGCAACGCCGCATCGCGACTCGAGGGCAGGCGCATGACGAAGATTTTTTGCGAGACAGCGCACTAGCCTCGACAGGAGTTATGCATGCAAGCCAGCGCGGCAATTTCAGGTCAACCGCACGACAACGCCGTCGCGCCCGTGAGTCAGGAAGAATTGGCGGCGTGCGCGCACATTCTGGCGCTGGGAATCGCCCAGCACCGTATGAAATTCGGCGTCATTCCGCTTGCAACAACCCCAGCCGGCGATGGGCCGGGCGCCGCGCGCCTGCACGAGGCGGTGCGTCACAGCCTCGATGAAGCATTGCGACTGGTGCGCCAGACGCAGCAAACGCAGGCCGCACAGATCAGCCGCGCCGCGACGGCTGCCGCTGCTGCCAGTCATGCGCTGCTGGATGACGATGCAGCTCACGCCGCCGCAATTCGCGAACAGCGCCGCCAGCTGCGCATCAGCGTAAGTGCCGCCGTGCAACTCGGACTGCTCGATGACGACAAGACCTGCAAGGCCACGCTGCGGAATATTTCCTGGGGCGGCGCGTCGGTGCGCTGCGTCGATATGATGCTGCGTGCCGGCCAACGCGTGCGTCTGCAACTGCCGATAGGCAAGAACGAAAACATCGCGACCATCGCGACGGTATTACGTGCGACCACAGTCAATGGCGCGAGTGAATACGGGCTGCGTTTCGACAGCATGACGGCTGCCGATGAAGAGCGTCTGGAGAAGGTTCTCGATATCCTGGTGGCCAATCCCAGCCCCGACGCGCGGCGCAGCGAAGCGCGCCTGGTGCAGCGCCTCGAGATCGAATACGGCGACAGTGGTGAGTTCTGCGCGGTGCTGGAGGATATCTCGCCGAGCGGTGTGATGCTGACCGTGCCCGACCCGCTCGAAATCGACCAATCGCTGCTGGTCACTTTGAGCGGCGCCGACACCCACCACAGTCTCAGCCTGCGCGCCCGCGTCGTGCACCAGACCCTGGTCACCGAATGCGGTATGGATATGTATCGCGTCGGTTTGCGTTTCGAGCATCCGGGTGACGAATTGCGCGACCGCGTCGCGGCGGTGTTGCAACACCTCGCAGTCATGCGCCCTGGTTTGAGCGACGACGAATTTGCGAGCGCCGAGGCTTGAGTAGCATTCGCACCATCATCTGCCATTCAAGCGCCAATCGTAGGGAAGGTCGGTACTGAGCTCAACGTCTGCCGGCAAGTTCCGATAACGCGCGATGAAGGGCTGCACACCGCCCGCGTCGGCAAAATCTGCTTCGAACCAATCGAAAATCTTTGAAACCCGCAGGCGCTTGCCAGTCACTGACAAGCCTTTGCCCGGATTGGCCAGAAACCCCCGCACCTGGTCGTCCAGTTGCGCATCGAGTTGCGCGGCGCGATAGGGTTCAGCGCGCAAATCAGGACAACTCACCGACGCACACACGATAGCGAAATGCACACGCGGTTCGCGCAGGGTGCGCAGGCGGCGGTGTTCGATGTCATCCAGCGAGACTGCCTCACCGCCCAACGTGCCGGCAGTGCGTTTCCATACTGGCCACAGCAGATTGCCCGCGTCCTTGATGCTGGCGAGCGGCTGGTGTTCGATGACCATTTTCAAGGTCAGCAGGTTGTAGGTATTGATATAGAACGCGAGCCGCTCGTGCGTGTCGCCGAGCTTCGCTTCATCGAATTGCGCGAGCGCGGCGAGCGCCGCCGGGTAATGCGGGTCGGCGGCCACGCCGCGGTAGTCGACCACCTGCAAGGAGACCCCGAAACGCGCGCCGCTGCTGACGTGGGCCGTCAGCAACGAGGCGTAGTCGTGCCAGTCTGGCTCCTGTGCGAGGCAGGGCAGGGCCAGCAGCCACAGAGCCAGCAGGCCGCTGCGGTGGCGCGCAGGGGCCCGCCAGGGTGCCATCGGTGCGGAATTTCTTATCATGTGATCCCCAGTGGGCGGTCGCTCTAGACTGGCATGGGCGAGCGCGTCTCGCGAGCGTGGCCAAGGCCGGGCGAACCGGTTAGCCTTAAACGCTTAACGAGGAGGACTGAAATCCGTGGCCAAACGCATGCACATGAACGCCTTTACGCAATGCTGTATCGGGCATCATTCCATTGGCCAGTGGAAGAACCCGCTGGATAAACCGCTCGATGGTTATCGCGACATCCATTATTGGATGGACCTGGCGCGCATTCTCGAGGAAGGTTTTTTTGACACCCTGTTCCTGGCGGATGTGCACGGCACCTATAGCGTTTATCGCGGTTCGCGCGATGCCGCGGTGCGCTACGGCACGCAGTTCCCGAGTAACGATCCGACAGTGATCATTCCGGCGATGGCTGCCGCGACCCGTCACCTGGGTTTCGCCAGTACCTACAGCACCAGCTATTACCCGCCCTATCACACCGCCAAGCTGTTCTCGACGCTCGATCATCTGACCGGCGGCCGTGTGGCCTGGAACATCGTGACTTCTTATCTGGCCGACGCCAACGCCAACTTTGGGCTCGGCGAAATGATGGCCCACGACCAGCGCTACGAACGGGCCGAGGAATACATGGAAGTGTGTTACCAGCTGTGGGAACACTCCTGGGAAGAAGACGCGATGGTGCGCGATCGCGAGCGCGACATGTTGATCGATCCGGCCAAGGTGCATGAGATCAATTATCACGGTCAGTATTTCGATGTGCCCGGTCCGCATATGTGCGAACCCTCGCGCCAGCGCACGCCGGTGCTCTATCAGGCTGGCCAGTCGGGGCGCGGCGTGGCGTTTGCGGCGCGCCATGCCGAGGGTGTATTTGCCCTGCATCCCAATAGCGACGCCTGCCGCGCCGCGGTACGCGAAGTGACTGCCGCGCTGGCGCTCGAAGGGCGCGGGCGCGACGACATCAAATATTTTCCCGGTGTGACGGTGGTGGTCGCGGCTAGCGACGAGGAAGCACAACAGAAACTCGAGTCCTTCCGCCAGTATCGCAGTCCAGAGGGTGCGCTGGCCTTGTTCTGCGGCTGGGTGGGGGTGGATATTTCCAAGCTCGATTCGGCGCAGTCGCTGGGCGACATGCACACCGATTCGATTCAGGGCCTCATCGATTATTTTTCGATTGTCGATCCGGAACGGGACTGGACCTTGCACGACGTCGGTGAATATCTGTCCATCGGCAGCGTGATGCCGAAGATCGTTGGCAGCCCCCAGACCGTCGCCGATGAGCTCGAGCGCTGGATGGATGAAGGTGAG
>CAMCBY010000477.1 GCA_945873015.1 Klebsiella pneumoniae | reverse complement strand
CTGGGCCTTGCCATTTATGGCGCGGGCTGCTGGATGAATGGCTACATGAACGCCGACTGGGGTTATGCCGAGATGTTCCTGCCGCAGGCGCTGCGCGGCATTTCGATGATGTTCATTTTCCTGCCCATCAATGCCCTTGCACTCGGCACCCTGCCCGCCGAAGAAGTGCAGAACGCGAGTGGCCTGTTCAATCTGACCCGTAACCTCGGTGGCGCGATCGGTCTGGCCGTCGCCAATACCTTGATGGTCGGCTGGCGCAAGGAGTATTACGCGCACCTGCGCGGTTTTGTGTCTGCCGACGACCCGCGTGCCGCGGCGTTGTGGCAGCAGTTGAGCGCCGCCGCCCAGCAGCATGGCAGTCCCGATGCGAGTCGTGCCGGCCTCGAGATGCTGTCGCGGATCGCGTGGCGTGAAGCGGAGGTGATGACCACCAACCAGATGTTTCAGTTATTGGGCGCGATATTCTTCGCCGCGCTGCTATTGATGCCGCTGGTGCGCAAGGTCGATATGGCGCAGAGCGGTGCGAGTCATTGAGCTAAGAGTGACTGCTACGAGTCGGCGCGCGCCAGATGCAATGAGAGTTGGTTACACTGCGTCGAGTCATACGTATCGAGGGGAGTAACAACTTTGGACATCGGCGTCTTTTCATTCAACACCGAATACACCCTGCGCAGCGACAAGCTGGCCCGCGCCGCCGAGGAGCGTGGTTTTGAATCACTGTGGGTGCCCGAGCACACTCATATTCCGGTGCCGTTGCCGGGCGAACCCGCCGATCCCGATACCGGCATGCCGATGGCGGGCGGCAATCTGTTCTTTCTGCCGGAAGAATACCGACACATGTCCGACCCGTTCACCTCGCTCGCGGCGGCGGCGGCGGTGACCACACGCTTGAAGCTTGGCACCTGTGTGTGTCTGCTCAATCAATACCATCCGATCAATATCGCCAAACATGTCGCGACCCTCGATCGTCTGAGCGACGGGCGGTTCATTTTCGGGATTGGCGCGGGCTGGAACGTAGCCGAAATGGGCCATCACGGTGTGGCCTTCGAAACACGCTGGCGCGAACTGCGCGAGCGCCTGGCGGCGGTGCGCACCTTGTGGTCGCAGGACAAAGCGAGCTTCAAGGGTGAATTCGTCGAGTTTGCCGAAAGCTGGCAATACCCCAAACCATTGCGCCCCGAAGGCCCGCCGGTTGTGCTCGGCACTCTGAACACACCTTTCGGACGCAGCCAGGTCGCACGTCATGGCGACGGCTGGCTGCCGCTCGCCTTCGACGTCGACGAGACCGCTGCCAACATCGCTGATGTGCATCGGCAGATGCGCGAGCTTGGTCGCGACCCGCAAAAACTCGAGGTCTCACTGTTTTTCCTGAACGACGAAATCCAGTCTGCCGAGACCCTCGCCAAAGCGCGCGGCACCGGCGTCAAGCGCGCAATCATGCGGCTGCCGATAGGCGATGAGTCAGTGGTGTTGAAAGCGCTCGACGGCTACGCGCGTTACATCGGCTAGACAGGCGCCTGTAGGTGCGAATTCGTTCGCACATTCAATGCCGGGGCTAGGCCAAGTCGCCTGCCCCTCAATGTGCGAATGAATTCGCACCTACAAGAGATCGTGAACGTCTCGCCAAGATTGTCAGGGAGAGGACGTGCCGAAAACTCGGACACGCTCCCCCCCCTCCCCGACCGCGGCGCTCGCAAGCGCCGCCCTTCTCAGGCCTCTCCTCGCCTTAACCTTCGCCGTGACGGAGCAGTTTGCCCGGCGTTGCGCCGGTGCACTCGCCATCGCGGAATGTGAT
The DNA here is from genome assembly GCA_945873015.1 of Klebsiella pneumoniae. Lineage (GTDB taxonomy): Bacteria > Pseudomonadota > Gammaproteobacteria > JADJYF01. The sequence continues at coordinate 1,641 of CAMCBY010000477.1, read as the reverse complement.
GTCGCCGTTGACCATGATGTATCGATAGCCTTCGGCCTTCTGCACCCGGCGCCATTCGCCACCGGGGAAATCGTGGGCAATCTCCGAGGGCGTGCAGCGCAGCGCGTCGTAGTCGTAGATCACGACATCGGCGGGTTTGCCTTCGGCCAGCACGCCGCGATCCATGAATCCCGCCATGCGCGCCGGCAGGCACGACAGCCGGTAATGCGCTTCTTCCAGGCCCAGGATCTCTTTATCGCGCACGAAGTCGGTGATGAATTCAGTGGTGTAACGACCGATGGTCACGAACTTGGTATGTGCGCCGCCGTCGGACACGCCCGGCACGGTGTATTCGCTGCTGAAGATCTCGCGGTTCAATTCCACATCGGTATTAAACGGCGGAGTAAAAATTTCAGTGCGCAGATCTTCATCAATCACGATGTCGAGCAGGCAGTCGATGGGATGACGGCCCTGGGCGGCACCGATGGCCTCCAAGGTCATACCTTCCCACTGTTTGTTCTCGGGCTTGAAGGTGCGATGCACGACAAAATACTTAATAGGCCCGGTGACGACCGGCATGCGTCCATGATCGTAGTCTGCACGCAGGTTCGCGCGGATCTGAGGATCCTGCATTTTCGCCTTGCGCGTCGGCACATCACCGAGCGTGACATTGCGCCAGTCGTCCTGACCGTCGAGCAGATTGAAATCCGCGAAGGTCATGGTCTGTTCGTTACCGACGTTAATCGCCTGCAGCCACACCTGATTGCCCTTGGCCTGGGCCTTCTCCGCCCACTGCAGCAGGCGACGGCTCTGGCGCGGATGGTAGTTGTTGGCCGACACCACATTGAACAGCACCGGACAGCCCGATACTTCGGCGAGTTTTTCGACGAACACCAGGTCTTCGTAGATGTCTTCGCGCGCCTGGGTGATCTGGATATGGCCGTTGCCGCGCTTCTTCAGCACTTCGGCAAACTTGAGACAGGTTTCGTTGCTCATCATGTCGGTGACCATCGGCGTGCCGTCGTAGTCGCGCTGCACCGAGGTGAAACCATCACCGAGTTTCTGCACCGACCAGCCCGGCGCACCGGCGTCCATGCCGACGTTGATGAGGCGACACATCTCGGCCATCTCGGCATCCGTCGGTTCGCGCGACTTGGCTTCCTCGAGCCCCATCACCCAGATCATGAGCGGGCCTAGCGGCACATAGGAGATCACATTGACGCCCTTGGGCATGCGCGCCAGGCTGTCCAGCCATTCCGGGAAGGTCACCCAGTCCCACAGCATGCCCTCCTTCATGGAGTCATAGGGAATCGCTTCGACGCGCGACATCGAGAGCATCACGCGGTCGCGATTCTCGGGGGCGACCGGCGCGAAGCCGAAGCCGCAGTTACCGAGCACCAGCGAGGTCACGCCGTGCCAGCCGGACAGCGTGCAGTAAGGGTCCCACTGGATTTGTGCGTCGTAATGGGTGTGCAGGTCGATAAAACCTGGCGCGACCACCAGACCTTTGGCGTCGATGACCTGCTTGGCATCGCCGGCGCTGAGTGGCGTACGCGAAATTGCCACCACTTTGCCGTCGCGTATGCCCAGGTCGCCGGTGAAGCGCGGAGCGCGCGTGCCGTCGTAGTCGCGCTGCACCGAGGTGAAACCATCACCGAGTTT
>CAMCBY010000476.1 GCA_945873015.1 Klebsiella pneumoniae | reverse complement strand
CGCATCGCGGAAGCCGCCGTCGGGTCCGTGTACCTCGCCGCCGGAGACGGTGAACATTGGGCTGAAGCCGTCGGCACTGATGTCGCTGTCGCGGCTGTCATCGGTGCCGACATCCGCTTGGGTCGGAACCAGAGTGCTTTCATTGCTCTGCGGGTCACGGAAGCTGGAGGGTACGGTGAATTGCAGGCGGTAGTTGCCCGGCGGCAGTCGCAATTCATAGTTACCGTTTTCATCCACCTGCTGCTCTGCGCCGTATTCCATAAAGCCGTTAGCGTTCACGTAACGCACGGCGACCTGGCTGCCGGGGATGGTGGCTTCGTCCACGTCGCGCAAGCCATTCTTGTTGAGGTCTTCCCACAGCGTGCCGCGCACGATGCTGAGCAGCGGCGCGCGACGCGCGGGATCGGTGTACACGAAATGGCCGCTGAGTCGGGCGCGCCCGCCGCTCACCGCACAAGTGGTGGTGAAATCCACATCGAGATGGGCCAGGCCGCCATCGAAGGACGCGCTCCGGTCGACAAATTCGAGGGCATTAATGGTGAAAGTGGACAGGCTGTCGTGACAGAAGTCCGCCACGCCGTTCTGCCCGCCGAGACTGAATTGCAAAGGCGCATTGTTGAACGGATAGACCGCGGGTATGTCGGTATACGTGCCCGGCAGCAGGCGGCTGGAGATGATGCCGCCGCTTACCTCGCGCCCGAGGTTGAGATTCACCAGATGCGGTGTCGTGGCGTTGGGAGCCGGGGCGACGAACGTGGCAAGGATGGCGGTCCCCGCCCGGGCAGCGCCAGCAAGGCGACGGCACGTACGCACTTGAGCGTCCCACGCCTCCTGCTCGTGTCCCTGTTGCCCATCTCGCCCACCACCGATAGTCAAGCGCCGGTCGAGCGCCTCAAGTTCGGATCATAGAGGTGCGAGCATGACCTGTCATGGCCGCGCCCCGCCGTCCGGCCCGAAAAGCGCGGGCCCGGCTGGCCGGGTGACAATCTTTTGCAGGCGCCGGCACTCAGAACGGATTCTGCGACTCCAGCCCGAGGCTGATACGCCCCAACTGCTCGGTGATGCGATCGACATGGCCGTTGATGTGCAAGGGCATGGCCTGAAAGTCGCGGTAGCGCCGCTCGAAGTCCGTGCCTTCGCGCAGGCCATTGCCGCCCAGCACGCGCAGCAACAGATGCATCGCCTCGTCGCACAGCATCACGCATTGCATGCCGGCCGAGGTCTGACGGAAATAATCGCCCTCGCTCGGCATGATGCCGGCCGCGATGCGTGCATCGGTCTCGGCCAGCGCCGCAAATACGGTGTCGGTGGCGGCATTGATCAAAGCACGGGCACGGCCCAGGTTCACATGAATGGTCGGACGCTCGACCATCTTGGTGCCAAAGATCGCAATACGTTCGCGGATGCCGCCGGCGGTTTCGTTGAAAGAAATCTCCGCCACGCCGCTCGCCATGGTGCCTAGCCACAATACCGACATCGCCACCCAGTCTTCACGATAGCGCTGATGAATCATGGCGTGGGCGGGGTCGCGATGAAGAACCCGGTACTTGGGTGCCCACGGCGTGATACGCGTATTCGGTACCGGATAGGCGCTGTAATGAATGTGATCGGTGGCCGAGGCGCGCACGCTCATCGCATCCCAGGTGGCGTCGATACGCACGCGTGGATCACGCAGGTCCGCCATCGAGAAGCGCGGTGTGTTGTGGCCGGGCTCGACGAAAGCCACTCCCGCCCATTCCGCGTAACGTGCGCCCGAGCCAAACGCGGCAACGCCAGTCAGGCGCGTTTCTTCACCGTGGCGCTCGGAGGTGATCTGGGTCGAAGCACCGGCCGGAAAACACACCCATTCGCGACGCTCGACAATGCCCTTGAAGAACTCGCTATGGACCGGGCCGAGCAAGCCGGCGAAATGATGGAAGGTGCACAGGTGGTTCCATAAACACCAGCCGGTCGATGTGCAGCGTGCGGCAATCTCGCGCAACTCGCAGCCGATCTGCACCATCGTCTCGTTGAGACCGGCGAGTTCCGGGCTGGCCGACAGGCGCATGATGTCGTTGCGTTTGATGCTCGCAATCACATCGCCTGCCACCGAGCGGGTACGGTCGGCAGTGGCGGCCTGGCGCGCGATGTCGTCGAGCAGCGGCGTAATGTACCGCGCGTCGCCCCACGGGCGGCCGGCGGCGCTATAAAGGTCGGAATCAATCACTGCCATGCTCCCCACGCAGTTAGGTTAGTGCTGGCCGGCAGAATACTCCATCTCGCCTCGTGGCAGACAAACGCACGGCCGTCGTCGCGCTCGACAGCGGTTGCGCTTGCCGCGCCTGTGTTACGCTTCCACTGCAAGCTCTATCCGGTCTGGTGCGACGAACAAGGCAGTACGTCCTGGTTTTCGCGGCGATGACGCGCCTAGGGTGCCTGTGTTTCACCCTTGGCCAGTGCTGACCGTCTTGATGCCTATTTTCGACGTGCTCTTCGCTCATCCGAGCGCCATCCAGGTCACTCTCTACGCCTGCCTCATCACTTCGCTGTGGCTGGCCGAGAGTCTGCGCATGGCGCAGCCTCTGCACCTCAAATGGCGCCATACCTCACTCAACGCGATCTTCATCCTGTCCGCGTTGCCGATACAGCTGGCGATGATGGTGCCGTGCCTGGCCCTCGCGCACTGGACCGCCGAGCAGCAATTTGGACTGGTCTATCTGCTGCCCGACCACGAGCAGCCGTGGATCAAATATGGCCTCATGTTCGTGGTGCTCGATTCGCTCGATTATGTCTACCATCGCTGCGCCCATCGGGTGCCCTTGTTATGGCGCTTTCACAGCGTGCATCACAGCGATCTGGCGCTTGATGTCACCACCACGGTGCGTGAGCATCCGGGCGAGACCTTCGCGCGCAACTGTTTCCTGATCGGCTATGTGCTGCTGTGCGGGGCGTCCATCGAGGTGCTGGTGCTGCGTCAGACCGCCCAGACCCTGGCCAATCTCAGCTCTCACACCGCCTTGCGTCTGCCAGAAGGCGTGGCGCGCGTCGTGGCCTGGTTGTTCATCACCCCCAATCTGCACCACGCCCATCATCACTTCATGTTGCCGACCACCAATCGGAATTTCGGCGACGTGCTCAGCCTGTGGGACCGCCTGTTCGGCACGCTGGTACACAGAACGCGCGAAGAGACGGTATTCGGTCTCGACGGCCGCATGGATGGGGTGGTGGATAAACGCCTGCTGGCGAGAGTGCGACAGGCACGCGCGTGGCTGCGGCGCCGGCCGCTACCGGTGGAAGCCGCAGTCAACCCGTAGGTGCAAATTTATTGGGTGTAGGACTGAAACTGATTTTACGAATCAAGCGCTTGGTAGTACCGAGCTTAATCCCGGCAACAAACTGGGATAGGTAGGGGCGTTCAGGTCATTGTGGGTCAGACTTCAGTCTGACACTGTCGTGAAAGCCTCCTGCCGCCA
>CAMCBY010000475.1 GCA_945873015.1 Klebsiella pneumoniae | reverse complement strand
ACCACGTTGGCGAGCACGGTCGAGACGTTGTTGTCGAAATTGTTGACCGGCAAGGCCTGGCCAAAGGCGATTGAACCGGTGGAGAACACCGCGCCGTCATTGGGCGCGGTGAAATACACCATGTCGGCGCGGATACGATGGTCCTGGGTGCCGGTCAGGCCCTGGTAGGCATACAGCAGTTCTTCCGTGACGAGGATGTAGTTGTCGGTGTGGCCGCCGCTTGAGGCCACGATCAGGGCGTGGGGCGGTGTGCCGAGGCTGAGATCATAGCGGTCGAGTTCGATGCCGGCGGCGCCGCGATGGGCAAGACCGAAATCGCCGATGATTTCGCCTTCCACGCCACGCATGATCCAGTCGGCGCGGCGATGGTAGCTGTCGGGCATGCGCCGGTAGGGCGCGCAATGTTCGAAACCTTCGGAGATGAAGCCCACACCCGTCAGCTTCTGAGGTGGACGGCCGCGCATGCGCCACAGACCGCCTTTCTCGCCGCTCGTTGCGAGGTAATGTTCGCCCGGTCGCGCACGCCACGCGCACATGCCGGAATCGAGCTTGCGCACTTCCATGCACCAGGGTTCGTCGTCGCGGAACGCCACCACCCAGTAGAAGCCGTTGCCGCCGGTGTAGATCAGCCGGCCGCCGTCGGCGACGTAGTCCTCGAGACCATCGAGCATGCGCTCGGAGTGATATTCCGGATGGGTACCGGTCAGCACCACTTTGTACGGCGCGAGCGCGGCGGCGCCGTCGCGATGCAGATCTTCATCGGTGATGACTTCGTAGTCGTAGCCCTTCGCTTCCAGCCAGCCGATCACGGACAAGTCTGCCGCGAACTGCCAGGTGATGCCCATGCTCGACATGCGCGCCTTGGGCCGCATGTTCAATATCGGGCGACGATAGGAAGTCAGGTTCACGCCCTGACCGTCGAGATATTTGTCGTAGGTCGAAAGCCCGAATTCCTTGTTCTTGTACATTTCCATTTCAACCGCCGCGAGTATCGGCGGCTGGCCGGTCATGGCCTGCACAATCTGCGCATCGAAACTCAGGTGCTCGTTGGCGTAGGCGAGATAGCTCGCGGTCGGCATCAGCATGGCGATGCGTGCGTGCGGCGTGGCGGCGCGCACGAAGAACACGATGTACTCCTCGGCGAGGCCGAGGCCGTTGCCGGCGCGCAATCGCATCGCATACACGCCGCTTTTCAGGTCAGCGGGAATACGCCAGGTGCGTGTGATCTGCCAATGGCAATCGAGTACTGCGTCGGCATGGAAGTCGACGCCGCCGTATTCCTGCGGGGCGAGGCGGAAACAATCATTGCGACCGTTCCAGTTCCAGCCGGTCTGGGCGCGGTTCGGGCGGTTGTAGCCTTGCGCATGCAAGCTGTGCGGGCCGATGTCGAGCACGGTGTCGCCGATGCCGTGATCGGTATAACCAGCGGTGGTATCCCAATAACATACGCGTCCGGCTTCGCCCGGCACGGCGCCAGCGGCGATGGCGTCCAGTTCATCACGCGCCAGCACACGCGCGTAAATGCCGGGTCTGTCAATCTTGCCGCAGTAGGTCTGGCCGACGAAGTGACCGCGCAGTTCATGCCAGTCGCGTGCGCCGGCCATGAGGAAGGGAATGTCGTCGGCGTTGCGCGCACGGAAGCGCAAGGTCTCGCGCACATGGGAGTCGTATTCCACCGGCGCGACCTTGCCGAGCCGGCTGTTGTAGCGATTGCCGACGCCGATTTGGTGGAGCGTGGCCTGACCGCTGCCAGCGTCGAAACTGGCTGCCACGAAATACCACTGGTTGCCAACCAGAGGCAGCTCGGCTTTGAGGTAGTCGATGTCGTGGCCGTCGCCGAGCCAGAACTCGAGGAAACCGTTCTGCGTTATGCCTAAGCAATAGCCTTCATTGCGCTGGATGTCCCAGCGCCCGAGCAGCGCCTGGCGTGTACCCCACGCGGGCACGGTCGGATGGATGAAGGCAAACAGGGTGAAGCTGCCGTCGAGACGCAGGTGACCTTGCGGGTCATCGACGGTCAGGAAAGAGCCAACCTGGGTGAACTGTTTGCTGACCGCCCACGGCCCGTTGGCTTCGCAGTCGATTTCTTTCTCGATGAAACCCGGCCCGTCGGGATGCTGGTCGCCGTGGATGAGGCGTACCAGTTGCGCGTTGGCCACATCGGTACCATCGGCGGAGACATGAAAACTGATCTCGTCGTCGGCCTTGACGGTGATCTTGTCCGTGTAGCCGAAGATTTTTATCTGCGCCATGGGCCATTCTCTGTAGGTGCGATTTTAATCGCACATTCAAACCGCAACTCCGCATCGCAATTCACACATGAATGTGCGAATGAATTCGCACCGACAGGGGACTGCATGTTCAAGTCTCCAGCAAATCCTGCACGCGGCGCATGAACACGCCGTGGTAGGCGTCATCGGTCGAGGCGTAGATCTTTTCTTCGACGTCATGGGGCGCGACGCCGCGGTGGCCGGACAGGGCCACGATGCGATAGGCCTTGAACGGTTCCAGCACCTCGATGGCGTATTTGTCCTGCTGGGGATGACGGCGGAAATACATCAGCAGCCGTTCCAGCGCTTCGCTGTGCTGGCCGAGCGGCTGACGACGGTGTTCCTCGATGACCTCCGGTGTGACCAGGGTTTTCAGAAAATCGCGCTGCTGCTTGTCGAAGCGCTGGCGGTAGATCTCGTCCTTGTCGAAGGTCTCGGTCGCTTCCTCGGGCAGCATCTCTCCTCCCTTCTCGCTACGGGTCGAACGGTTCTCACTTTTCTTTTTGTCGCGCCAGGTGCGGAACTGCGGCTTGATGCCGAACAGGCCGCCGCGCAGGAACAGCACCACCGCCAGCATGATGGCGCCGATCAGGATCATGCGCAGCGGTCCCCAGCCAATCAGGCCATTGTGCAGGCCGACCACGATGAAGGTGCCGAGCACCGCGCCCTCGGCGCGTTGCATGCCGCCTATCATGAGCATGGCAAGGCCAAGCGCGACGGTGTCGAAGCTGAACAGGGTCGGCGAAGCGCCGCGGAAATGCGCGGCATAAAAGCCACCGATGAAGCCCAGTGCCAACGATGAGATCAGAAATACCTGGCGGCGCGCGCGGCGATAGTCGATGCCACAGGCTTCGGCAAAGGCTTCTTTCTGTTCCGGCGCCATGCGCAGGATGCGCCCCAGGCGTCGACCGTTGACGGCGCGGTACAGCGCGAGCGCCGCCAGCAACAGCAGCAGGCTGGCGTAATAGCCCAGCATCAATTGTTGGTCGCTGTCGAGACTGTCGGGGATATAGCCCTGTGCACCGTACAGGCCGCCGGTTGCCGAGCCGAAAACTTTCGACTGCAACACGTAGGTGCGACACAACTCGTTCAGACCCAAGGTCAACAGCGCGTAATAGAAACCATCGAGACGCGTTGCCGGCAGTGCGATGACAAGACCGAACACCAGACCGATGGGCACACCGACC
>CAMCBY010000474.1 GCA_945873015.1 Klebsiella pneumoniae | reverse complement strand
ATGCGCTTCGTTGAAGAACATCTTGCGAAAGCGCTCGCCGGTGTCTTTGTCCTTGAGCGCCGCGGCCATCGCGACTTTGACCGCCACTTCGCGGTTGATATACGGGTCGAAGGCACGATAGACAATGCCCATGCTGCCGCGTCCGATCTCCGCAAGGATGTCGTACTTACCGAGCTTTTTAGGCACGTCGCTCATGTTTGCCGCCGGGCCGGGACGCCGCACTGCGCGGCGAGTGGATGGAATGGGTCAAAGTCGTGCGACATGGTGTCGATTGCGTCTGGCATTTGCAAGGCAAGCGCAGCGGCGCGCACAGCGACCGCAAGACCAGCCGCCGGTATAATCACGCCATGCAAGCTCCTGCGCCCAAGATCCCGTGGCTCGCGATGGTACTCATCGCCGGCGTTGCCTTCGCCGGCGGTATCGGCCTGTCCTGGTGGCAGGGCAGTCGCGATGCGCTGCCGGCTATCGATGGCCTGATGTGGCCCGACCCGCCTGCAGTCCCTGACATCGCGCTGATCCGCGATGACGGCACGCCGTTCAAACGTGCCGATTTGCGCGGTAGGTGGACGCTGATGTTCTTCGGCTTCACCCATTGCCCCGACGTCTGCCCGACCACACTCGATCTTCTCGCTCAGGTCCACACCATTCTGAAAAAGTCGCCGCCCTACGGCGCCGCGGGCCAGGTGGTATTCGTGTCTGTCGATCCGGAACGGGACAACCCGGCACAACTCGCGCAGTACGTACATTATTTTCATCGCGACTTTATCGGCGTGACAGCCCCTGAAGCTGAACTCAAACCACTGCTCAAGACGCTTGGCGTGTTGTTCATGAAAGTGGCCGAAGGCGGCCCGGACTACACGGTTGATCATTCCGCCGGCATTTTCTTTATCGACCCGGCGGGCCGCCTGGTCAGTGTGCTGACGCCGCCGCACACCGCTGATGCGGTGATTGCCCGCTTCAACGCTGTCAGCGCCTTTATTCTGGGAAAATCCTGATGCGACTCTTGTTGTGTTGTCTGGGCGCCGCACTGTGCGCCAACGCGCTGGCGTGCGAGGGCCTCTCCGTTGAGCATGCGTGGCTGCGTCAACCGCCGCCCGGTGCCGATGTGGCAGCAGCCTATTTCGAGGCGCGTAACAACGGCGACCAGCCTCTCACAATTCAAGCAGTCAGCAGTCCGGATTTTAAAGGTGCGATGCTGCATACCACGCGGGTGGTCGATGGACACGCTGAGATGCGTGCGCAGGGTGATGTTGAACTCGCACCGGGCGCGCGCTTCATCGCCGCGCCCGGTGGCGCCCACGTGATGTTGTTCGGCGCCGTGCAAAGCGTCGATGCCGGCCAGACTTTGCGCCTGGAACTGCTCTGCGCCCACGGCGCGCCACTGCAGGTGGCATTACCGGTACTTCGCGATGCACCGCCGGCGGAACACTGATGATGGGTTACGCAGCGCGCCTGTTCATCGCTCTGCAGTGGCTGCTGCCGAAACAGCTGCTTTCCGATCTGGTCGGCTGGCTGACCCGCATCGAAGGCGGTGTGGCCACACGCCTCGCAATCCGTGCATTCGTGCGTCTGTACGCAGTCGAGATGCGTGACGCCGCCGAGCCCAGGCTCGACAGCTACACGAGTTTCAACGCTTTCTTCACTCGCGCCCTGCGCGACGATGCGCGCCCGCTGGCGCCTGAAGCCGACAGCTTCGTATGCCCGGCCGATGGCACCTTGAGTGAGTTCGGCACCCTGGCCCCCGACCGTCTGGTGCAGGCCAAGGGCATCACCTATTCCCTGCTCGAACTGTTCGACGGCGATGCCGAGCTCGCGGCGCGTTTCGAGGGCGGTAACTTCGCGACAATCTATCTCGCCCCGTACAACTATCACCGCGTCCACATGCCTTGCGACGCGGACGCGCGCGTATTACGCCATGTGCCGGGCGAACTGTTTTCGGTCAACGCCGTCACCGCGCAGGGCGTGCCCGGTCTGTTCTGTCGTAACGAACGCACCATCACGGTCTTTCAAGCCGGGCCGCACTGGCTTGCGATGATTATGGTCGGTGCCTTGAATGTCGGCAGTATTGAACTGGTATTGCCGACCGCGCGGCCGGCGCGCAACCGGCCGCACAATAACCAGCCATCACGCGTGAGCCTGCCGCTGGACGGTCCCGCGCTTGGGCGCGGCGCCGAATTCGGACGCTTCAATATGGGTTCGACAGTGATAGTGACGACCAGTCGCGGTTGGCTGCACTGGCGCGAAGACGCACGTGCCGGTCTCCCGGTACGCATGGGGGAATTGCTGGGCAGGAATTTAACCGTCGACCGCGATCGACGGTAGGTCCTGCATCGTCACAAGCGGCGGCGACACGCCGCCGTGCAACTCAGTAGCGCGGACCGCGCTGCGGCGGTTTGTCGGCGCGCGGCTTGGCTTCGTTGACCTTCAAGGCGCGGCCTTTCACCTGCTTGCCGTTCAAGTCCTTGATGGCCGTATCGGCCGCGCTGTTGTCCTTCATTTCGACAAAACCGAAACCCTTGGACTGGCCGGTGGCCTTATCCGAGATCACGCTAGCGCTGCGCACCTCACCGAACTCGCTGAATAATTCGCGAAGATCGTCGTCGGTGACGCTATAAGCAAGATTTCCCACGTATATGTTCACAGTATTTACCCGCTGACAAAGTGCCTTGCGCTGAATACCGGTGCACCATCAAGGCCTAAAATCGAACACCGGTCATCGGCCCCGAGCGGGGGCTAATACTTGAATAGCAAGAAGAAACAGGTTTCATCGCGTGCGGCGTACGGCGATTCATGGCACGCGAAGACAATCAGCTTGCGTAAGCCAGCATGGCGGCCAGGCAGACCGACATCAAGGTGCCGGGCAACAGGCCGAGCAGCAGGATGGACAGACTGTTGACGCTGAATACCAGGCGCACATCGTCGCCGGCGGTGATCGCCGGGCAGCCGGCGTCGGGCGCATCGAAATACATGAGTTTGATGACCCGCAGGTAGTAATACGCGCCGACCAGAGAAAACACCACGGCCACGATGGCCAGCCACGAGAAGCCTGCCGCAACTACTTCCTTCAATACGAACCACTTGGCCCAGAATCCGGCGAAGGGCGGCACGCCGGCCATCGAAAAAATGATGATCAGCATGAGGAACGCGAGCCACGGACTGCGCTTGGCGAGGCCGGCGAAGTCCTGCAGACGGTCCGACTCATGATTGGCCGAAGACAACAAAATGATGGCGCCGAAAGCACCCATGCTCATCACCGCATAGGTAATGACATAAAACATCGAAGCGGCATAACCGCTCGAGCGTGCCGACAACAGACCGAGCAACAGAAAGCCCATGTGGGAGATGGTCGAATAGGCCAGCATCCGTTTCATGTTGGTCTGGGCAATGGCGACCAGATTGCCGATGGCCATCGATGCCACCGACAACAGCACCAGCATCATCTGCCACTCGCCCGCCAGACCACC
>CAMCBY010000473.1 GCA_945873015.1 Klebsiella pneumoniae | reverse complement strand
GGCGCACCGTTACCGAACCGACAGGCACCTACCATGACGCAAGCACCGATACGCTTTGGCACCGCACTACGTTCACCCTACGAGGTGGCCGCCTCGGCGCGGTATATCGAGGAACTCGGCTTCGATGTGCTGGGCTGCGGCGAACATGTCAGTTTCTACGGTGAAACTGCCAACGGTTTTGTGTCCTTGAGCGTCGCGGCCGGCGCCACCAGCCGCATCCAGCTGATGAGTGCCATCACGCTGGTGCCGCTGTATCCCGCCGCGCTGCTCGCCAAACTCGGCGCCGCGCTCGATGTCGCGAGCAATGGCCGCTTCATGCTCGGGGTCGGGGTTGGCGGCGAATACCCGAATGAATTCGAAGCCTGCGGCGTGCCGGTCAAACAGCGCGGCTCGCGCACCGATGAGGCGCTGGAAATCCTGCATCGCACCTGGTCACAAACCGATGTGACCTTTCATGGCCGCTACACGACCTTGAACAACTTCAGCTTGAAGCCGCTGCCGATCCAGAAGCCGCGCCCGCCGATCTGGGTGTCGGGCCGCAAAGACGCCGCCATGCGGCGCGCGGCGCGTTTCGCCGATGGTTGGCTGCCGTATATGTACACGCCCGAACAATTGGCCGAGAGCATCGCCAAGATTAAAGAGTTCGGCGACGAATGCGGACGCGACTTGAGTGATTTTACGCCCGGCATTTTTCTGTTCACTGCCGCCCATGAAGACCAGGCCACCGGCTTCAAGATGGCCAACGACAAACTGTCGGTGCAGTACTCCCAGGACTTCACCAAGCTGGTCGATAAATACACCCTGGCCGGCACCCCGGAGCGCTGCCGTGCGCGTTTGCAGGAGTATCTCGACGCCGGCGCTCGGTTTGTATTTCTCTCCACCGCCTGTCCGGACGACTACATCGACACCAACCTGGCGCTGATAGCCAAAGGTATCGTCGCGCCGACGCGTGGTGCCTGAGGCGCGCGTCAGGCCGGCAGCTTGAGTTCAAGCTGCTTGTCGACGTCGGTAATCATGGCGTTGGCGAGTTCCTGCTCGCCATAAAACACGCCGCCCACCCGCTCGCGCTGCATGAGCTCCGCTTCTTCGTCGCTGTGCACGCGTGCGATGGAGCGAATGCCGGGGTTCAGGATGCGCGCCACTTCGAGCATGCGACAACTGCGCATGGCGTCGGGCATCGCCACTATCAACATCGAGGCGCGAGCGATATGGGCCTGTATCAGTACCTCCGGCTCGACGGCGTCGCCGGCCACCGCCGGCAGGCCGCCAGCGCGTAAGGTTTCGACCGTATCGCGACTGACCTCCACCACCACATAGCGCACTCCACGTTCCTGCAAGGCGCGCCCGATACGTTGCCCGACCCGGCCGTAACCCACCAACACCACATGCCCGGTGAGTTCCTCGGAGGTGAAGGTCATGGGTAACATGGCGAGCGGATCGGCAGGCCTTTCGAGATAACGCGCGAGGCGCGAGCGCCCGCGTATCCAGCGCTGCACGGGCCCGACTGCATAGGCCAGCAATGGATTGACGGCGATGGAGATCATGGAACCGGCCAGGATCAGATTGAGGCCTTCCTTGGGCAACAGCTCGAGACTGATACCGAGGCCGGCCAGGATGAATGAGAACTCGCCAATCTGCGCCAGACCGACCGCGACCGTCAGCGCGGTATTCAGCGGATAACGAAACAGCATCACCAGGCTGAACGCCGCCAGCGGCTTGCCGAGCATGATCACCGCCACCACCGCCAGCACACCGTACGGGTCGTCGAGCATCACCCGCGGGTCGAACAACATGCCAACCGAGACGAAGAACAGCACCGAGAACGCATCGCGTAAGGGCAGCGATTCCTGCGCGGCGCGATAGCTCAGACTCGATTCGGCCATGACGATGCCGGCAAAGAATGCACCAAGGGCAAGCGACACGCCGAACAACTGCGAAGAGGCATAGGCGACGCCGATAGCCCCGGCAATCACACACAGCGTAAACAGCTCACGCGAACCGGTGTGGGCAACTGCCCACAGCAGTTTCGGGAACAGACGTTTGCCGACCACCATCATGAGCGCGACGAAGGCCGCGACCTTGAGCAGGGTGATAAACAGTGTGCCCGCCAGCGTGTGCCCGCTCGCGGTTTCGCTGTGCCCGCCCAATACACCGGCCAGCGGTGGTAACAACACCAGCACCAGCACCATCACCACATCCTCGACCACCAACCAGCCCACCGCGATGTGGCCGGTAATCGATTCCAACAGACCCGCGCGTTCCAACGCGCGCACCAGCACCACGGTGCTGGCAACCGACAGACACAGTCCGAACACCAGACCGGCGCCGAGACTCCAGCCCCAACTCGACGCGATGGCCGTGCCCAGACTCGAAATCAGCAGCATTTCGAGCAGCGCGCCGGGCAGCGCGATGCCACGCACAGCGAACAAATCCTCCAGGGAGAAATGCAGTCCGACACCGAACATCAGCAGAATCACGCCAACATCGGCCAGTTCGTGCGACAACTCGAGATTGATGACAAACCCCGGCGAGGCCGGCCCGAGGGCGAAGCCTGCAAGCATGTAACCGACCAGCACCGGCACGCGCAGGCGCGCGGCGATAAAACCCAGCACCAGCGCCAGACCGAGACTGGCGGCGATGGTGACAATCAATGTGGGCTGCTCGACCATGGTGCTGTGGCGCGTTACTTGGGACGGAAGCGGTTCTCGATTGTGACCAATCCGGCGCCGGACTCAAGCACAACGCCGACGCTTATTCGCGTCGTTCCAACCAGTCGTGTTCAAGTACGCGCAGGCGCGAGGTGACCGACAGCAGGAAGGTCGTGGACCAGGCGAGCAGAATGACGCCGTTGGCCGATTCAATCGCAGAGACCATACGCCAGCGCGGCGAAATGACAATGTCGCCAAAGCCGGTTGAAGTGAAGGTCACGGTGGAGAAATACAGCGCCGATTCGAAGCTCGGTAGTTCGCCGAGCAGGCGGTAGAGCACCGCATACAGCCAGATATGGATAGTCACCAACGCAAAAATGCCAAACACCACAAAGATGATCAGCACTGCCTGGCGCATGCGGCTTTCGTGGGGACGCAGGTGATGGCGCGATTCACTCATCACATAGGTCAACAGCAGCAGGCCCCAGAAATGAATCATGACGGTCAGCGTGACCATCACACTCGCGACACCGAGGTTGGAGATGAGGTGGATGGTCTGCAGATTCATGACTGTGTTTTGCGAGGCCGCGTGCGCACCATGGTAACGGTCCAGCACGCCGCTCAATAGTGAAGCCGGCGATTGATTTATTCGTGGTCGATGCTCGTGCACCGTGGCGGGCTTACGACCGGACTTGTTAGCATGGTGGCCCAAGTTGCGATGGAGTCGCCCCATGTTAGCTGTCGAAAGACGTTTTTTGTGCGCACTGATATGTCTCGCCGCCGTGACGGGATGCTCAGAAGATCAACAGAACAAGATCTCGCGGG
>CAMCBY010000472.1 GCA_945873015.1 Klebsiella pneumoniae | reverse complement strand
TCGCATCCGCATGAACAGCCTGCGTCATGATAATCTCTACATGCGCTCGATGGCGACTCGTCGCCAGCATCTCTCGACCAGCGCCATGCTCGGTGATTCAATCGCGTTCCTGAAAGCGGCCGGTTTTGGCCTGGTGATCGTGGAGACCGCCGGCATCGGCCAGAGCGACAGCGAAATCGTGGACCTGGTCGATTTGCCGGTGTACGTGATGACCAGTGAATTCGGTGCGCCCAGCCAGCTCGAAAAAATCGACATGATCGATTTCGCTGAGCTCATCATTCTGAACAAGTTCGACAAACGCGGCGCCGACGACGCGCTGCGCGATGTGCGCAAGCAGTGGAAGCGCAACCACAACCGGTTCGACATCGACGATGGTGACATCCCGGTCTACCCGACTATTGCCAGCCAGTTCAACGATCCTGGTCTGTCGTGGATGTTTGCCAACCTGTGTCAGCGCCTGGCGGAGAAGCTGACGCTGAATACCGGCGAATGGGTGCCGGTGATCGACACCACGCTGCGCGAACCGCGCGCCACCGTGCTCATTCCCGGCAGCCGTACGCGTTATCTCGCCGAGATTGCCGAACAGGGCCGCAGCATCAATGCCGGCGTCGAAGGTCTGTGCGAAGCGGCCAACCGTGCCCAGCATGTGTTCGAAGCGTTGAGGGCGATTGAGGATAAGGAACTGCCGGAAGCGCTGTCACCCTATGCACAAAGCGCTTTGACGGTGGCAGGCGATCGCAGCCTCGCGACCCTGCGTCAGCGTTATAACGCTGCGCTCGATGACCTCGGTGCCGAAGGTCGCCAGTTGTTGCTTGATTGGCCGGCGCGCCTCAAGGGCATCACAGATCCCAAGTTCAGCTACGAAGTGCGCGGCAAGGCGATTGAAGGCGACAACTATCGCACCAGTCTGAGCCACCAGAAGATCCCGAAGATTGCGCCGCCGAAGTTCGACGGTTGGGGCGATCAACTGCGTTTCCTCATGCGTGAGAACCTGCCGGGCGCCTATCCCTATACCGGCGGCACCTTTCCCTATCGCCGTGAAGGCGAAGACCCGACCCGCATGTTCGCTGGTGAAGGTACGCCCGAGCGCACCAATCGCCGTTTTCACTATCTGTCGGCCGGGCAGCCGGCGGCGCGTCTGTCGACCGCCTTCGACTCCGTCACGCTGTATGGTGAAGACCCGCACGAGCGTCCCGACATCTTTGGCAAGGTTGGCAACTCCGGAGTGTCCATTGCTTCGGTCGATGACGCCAAGAAGCTCTATTCGGGTTTCGACCTGTGTGCACCCAGCACTTCGGTGTCGATGACCATCAACGGTCCGGCACCCATCGTGCTGGCGTTCTTCATGAATGCCGCCATCGACCAGCAGGTCGAGAAACATCTGAAAGACAGCGGTCAATGGGCGACCGCCGAGAAGAAGATTGCCAAGTATTTCGAAGGCCGCCAACGCCCGGTCTACAAGGGCGAACTGCCGGCCAGCAATAATGGTCTCGGTCTCGGGCTGCTCGGCATCTCGGGCGACCAGGTGGTCGATGCCGAGACCTATGGGGCGATCAAGAAGCGCACCTTGGAATCGGTGCGCGGCACGGTGCAGGCCGACATCCTGAAAGAAGATCAGGCCCAGAACACCTGCGTGTTCTCGACTGAATTCGCGATGAAGATGATGGGCGATGTGCAGCAGTACTTCGTAGAGCACGCGGTGCGCAATTTCTACAGCGTGTCGATTTCCGGTTATCACATCGCCGAGGCCGGCGCGAATCCGATATCCCAGCTGGCCTTCACGCTCTCCAATGGTTTCACCATCGTTGAGTATTACCTCGCGCGCGGCATGAAGATTGATGACTTCGCGCCCAACCTGTCGTTCTTCTTTTCCAACGGCATGGACCCGGAATACACCGTCATCGGTCGTGTCGCGCGACGCATCTGGGCGCGCGCCATGCGCGAGCGTTACGGTGCCAGCCCGCGCAGCCAGCAGTTGAAGTACCACATCCAGACCTCGGGGCGCAGCCTGCATGCGCAGGAGATCAACTTCAACGATATCCGCACCACCTTGCAGGCCTTGTATGCGTTGTTCGACAACTGCAACAGTCTGCATACCAATGCCTATGACGAGGCCATCACCACGCCGACCGAAGACTCGGTGCGCCGTGCGGTCGCCATCCAGCTCATTATCAACCGCGAGCTCGGTCTCAATTTCTGCGAGAACCCGTGGCAGGGTTCGTTCATCGTCAACGAACTGACCGATCTGGTCGAAGAGGCGGTGTACAAGGAATTCGAAGCTATCAGCGAGCGCGGTGGCGTGCTGGGCGCGATGGATACCATGTATCAGCGCAGCAAGATTCAGGAAGAGAGCCTGTACTACGAGCACAAGAAACACGATGGCAGCCTGCCCTTGATTGGCGTCAACACCTTCCTGCCCAAGGCCGGCCAGGAAGATCAGGTGACGACCATCGAACTCATGCGTTCAACCGATGACGAGAAACGTGACCAGATCACCTCGGTGCGTAACTTCCAGGTGATACATGAAGGCGAGCGGGGCGACCGACTGGCGAGTCTGCAGGCAGCGGCACGTCGTCGCGACAACTGTTTCGCGGAACTCATGGAGACCGTCAAACATGCCTCTCTCGGTCAGATCTCCGGCGCGCTGTATCACGTGGGTGGCGAATATCGGCGCAACATGTAAGCGACACGCGGAGCCGCGACAGTGATGAAGGCAGACACGGCCGTGGTCGATGCTTACGGCCAGCGGCACCTGCGGGCGGACGCTTCCGCCCGTATCGTGTCGCTGGTGCCGAGCATTACCGAGCTGTTGTTTGATTTGGGTTTGGGCGCGCAGGTAGTCGGTCGCACCGGCTTCTGTATCCATCCGCGCGAGGCGGTGCGTGTCGTGCCCAAGCTCGGCGGCACCAAGGATGTCGATATCGAGGCGCTGGTGGCATTGGCGCCCAGCCATGTGATCGTCAATATCGATGAAAACACACGCGAAACCTTTGAGGTTTTACGCGAACGTGTGCCGCATGTGGTGGTCACTCACCCCAACACCCCGACAGACAACCGCGAGTTATTTGCCTTGCTGGGCGCGATTTTTGCGCGCGAGGCCGAGGCCGACCAACTCATTCAGCAGTTTGATACAGCGCTCGCGCGCCTTTGCCGTGCGGTGGCGGGACAGCCGGCGCGCGAGGTGCTGTATCTCATCTGGCGCGAGCCGTGGATGACGGTCTCGCGTGACACCTACATCGCCAATATGCTGGCCTTGCTCGGTTGGCGCACGCTGCCGGCGCATGACGACGTGCGTTATCCAAGCCTCGATGATGCGACCCTGCAGCATCTCAAGCCCGATTTGTGTCTGTTGAGCAGCGAACCCTATCCGTTTCGCGACAAACACAAGGACGAATTGACTACCCTGCTGGGCGGGCGCACACCGGTGCAGCTCATCGATGGTGAAATGGTCTCCTGGTATGGCAGTCGCGCCATCAA
>CAMCBY010000471.1 GCA_945873015.1 Klebsiella pneumoniae | reverse complement strand
TATCGCGCCGCTGCTCGGCGAGCACAACGAAACCGTGTTACAGGATTTGCTCGGTTACAGCAGCGCGCGTATCGATGCACTGCGCGCCGCCAAGGTCATCATGTCGCGGCCGGTGTAGAGCGGCGGCGCAATAGCGCCTGCGGACGCCGACCGGCGTCCGCACCCTGCCAGCGCGCCCAGCCCACCACCAAGCGCCGCCAAACCGTTATCATCCGCAGCCATGCCTGCTCATTACATGAATAATGTCCTGCCGACGCTCGCCGCGTGGCGACGGGATGGATTTCGCACGGTGCTTGCCACGCTGGTGTTCGTCGATGGCTCCGCACCACGACCGCGTGGCAGCCAGATGGCCATTCGCGAAGACGGTATGGCGGTCGGCAATCTGACCGGCGGCTGCGCGGAAGCGGCAATCATCGCCGAAGCCGAACAGTGCCTCGCCAGCGGCGCCAATCGCGTCGTGCGTTACGGCAAGAACTCGCCCTATATTGATATCCGTCTGCCGTGCGGCTCGGGCATCGATGTGTTTTTTGATGTGACCCTCAGTGACGAGGCCTTGCGCCAAGTGCTGGACGCCAATGCAGCGCGCGAGCCCGCCAGCCTGGTGTTCGACCTCGAACGACTCAGCGCCCGCGTCGAAACCGGCGTCGACAACATTGACAGCGGCACCCACTGGGCGCGCCTGTGCGAGCCCGCAGTCCGCATCTGGGCCGTCGGCAAAGGGCCGCTGGTGCCTTTGATGGCACAACTCGGCAGTGCCGCCGAGTTTGAAGTCATCGTCTACTCATCGGAAAAAGAAACCCTCGACATGGCCCGGCCCTATGCGCATGAGGCCCACGCGCTGACCACTGCCGATGGTTTCGATTGCGGGCCGCTCGATGCATGGACCGCGTTTGTTTCAGTGTTCCATGAACACGAATGGGATCCGCCCATACTCGACAAGGCGCTCGCCAGCCGCGCCTTCTATGTCGGAGCGCTCGGCAGCAAACGCACCGCCGAACAGCGCCGCGACACCTTGCGCGAAATGGGCCTCGCCGACGACGTGATTGCGCGCCTGCATGGGCCGGTAGGCCTCGATCTCGGGGCGCGTAGTCCACCGGAGATAGCGCTCGCGATCCTCGCCCAGATAGTCAAGGTGCGGCGGCGCGGCGCCGGCACACCTTGAAGTCGCGCTGACATTTGCACAAAGGAACACCCATGTCCGAGCCAGATTTTCCACCTCCGCTCAGCGCCACCCAGGTAGCGGGCCTGAATAAAGTTGCGACCTCGACACTCACCCATCAACTGCAGCAACGCGGCATACGCAGCACTTTTCTGGCGGGCCTGAAAGCGCTGCAACCGGGGCTTCGTATGGTCGGCCGCGCGCGCACGCTGCGCTATGTGGCGCTACGCGAAGACCTGCAGAGCCATTACGCCAGCGGCCTCAACGCGCAGCGTCGGGTGGTGGAAAGCATGCGCCCGGGCGAGGTGCTGGTCATCGAAGCGCGCGGTGTGCCCGACGCGGCGACCATTGGCGACATCTATGCCACCCGTGCATTCAAACTCGGTGCTACCGGCATCGTCACCGACGGCGCACTGCGCGACACACCCGCGATTGCCGACATGCACATGCCGGTCTATCACTTTGCATCGCACGGCGCGACCTATGGTCGTCAACACATGCCGTTCTCGGTCGATGAACCTGTCACCTGTGCCGGCGTGTTTGTGATGCCGGGCGATGTGGTGGTGGGCGATGGTGAAGGTGCGGTCGTGATCCCGCAGGCGCTGGTGGACGAGGTGCTGCGCGACGCGCTGGCGCAGGAGGAACGCGAACGTTTTGCGCTTGAGCGCGTGACGGCCGGCGAGCCGACTATCGGTTTATTCCCGTTATCCAAGGAACGCACTGCCGAGTTCGAACAGTGGCAGAATGCGCAGCGTAAAGAGCCGTGACACGGCTGGTAGCGCTGACCAGTATCCCGGCAACACACTGTAATCGTCAGCAACCGGTAGTCCTGTCAAGCGAGAGATCGCACCGGCAGATGGCTGTGGGTCAGACTTCAGTCTGACATTGTCATTACGGCTTGCCGCCGCCAATCGCCTGTGAATGTCAGACTGAAGTCTGACCCACAGAAGCTCAAATCGCGACGCACATTCGATGCCGAGGCTCCCCGCATTAGCGCGCCGTTGAATGTGCGAATGAATTCGCACCTACAGGGGAATACCGACTCCGGTCGCTGAATGAAAGAATCATAAAAGCGCATCGCGGGATACGCCCTGTGCATATACTTGCCGCTTCACCCGCTGATGTTTTTTTCTGACCTTGGAGCCCGCCCCATGAAAGCAGCCTTGTTCCGCGCCATGTTCGGCCTGGTATTTTTCGCGAATGTTTTTGGCGGTAGCGCACTGGCTGAAACGCCAGCGACTGAACAGTGGGTGGAACTACCCTTGAGTGTGTCGCAGGACACCCTCGATAAGGTCATGGCCGTGCCCGAACTCACGCTGGCCGCGGGCTTGCGTGCACGTGTGCTGGTATCGACCAACAATCAATTGTTCGATCCCTTCGACTTGCATGTCGTCGATGACACGCGCATGTGGGTGGCGGACGACGCGCGCAGTGGTGCGATTTATGAAGTGACGACCGCCGGCAAAGTCACCCGCATCGCCGATATCCGCAAACATGCGCCCTACGCCATCGACGTGGCGCCGCCGAGCTTCGGCAAGTCGGCGGGCATGATTTACGCCATTGCTTTTGCCAAACCCGAGAAGGCCGGCGGCTGGGAATTGCCCAATGCGATTACCCGCATCGACCCCGCCACCGGCAAGGACAGCGTAGTGTGTTATCTGCCGAAAAATGCCGCAGGTGTGCCCGGTTCCGGCGGATTTTTTGCGCGTTTCGGGCCGGAGAATTCGCCCTTCGCCGGCAAGCTGTGGATCACCGCCGCCAGCAATCACAGCATCTACACCATCACCGCCGACGACAAGTGCGAAGCGTTCAAAACCCTCGACCTCCACCGCGAAGGTTCGCCGCGCGGTATCGGCTTCACGCCCGACGGCCAAACGTTGCTGCTCGGCGTCACCGCGCCGCCGCCGGCCAATCGTAATAAGGTCATCGCCGGTGGCGGACGCATTTTGCGTATGTCCGCCGACGGCTCGCTGGCGGCCACGCCGCTGGTCAGCGGCCTGCATGAGCCGGGGGCGATGGCCTATGCACCGGTCGGTTTCGGTCAGTACGGCGGGCAGTTGTTCGTGAGTGATGCCGGCGAATGGCATAACGATGTGGAAGCGACTGAGGCTATCGGCCGCGACGGCAAGCTTTATCGGGTCACGGCTGCGGGCAAGCTTGAAACCGCCGTCAGCGGTCTCGCCAATCCGGTCGGCGTCGGTTTCCTTGGGGGCGCACTGGTGATCTCGGATATCAATGGCGACTTCCATGTCGGCACACAGAAATTCGCTGATGGGTTTATGTACCTCATCGAAGCGCAGTGATTGCCGCCCGTCGTGCGGC
>CAMCBY010000470.1 GCA_945873015.1 Klebsiella pneumoniae | reverse complement strand
GCATCCAGTTGCTGCCGACTGCACGCAGCAAACGGGTCGGCAGTTGCCAGCCTCGCGGCAGCGCCGAACGTTTGGCGATGCCCATTGAGCGCACCGGCACGGTGTCGCGCCACGGGCCGCGTTCGAGCAGGGTGACCGGCAAACCCGCTTCCGCGAGCCGCGCGGCGCTGACCGAGCCGCCGAAGCCGCTGCCGATCACTACGATGTCGATGCCCTTGTTCATGTCTTCGCTCCGCGTGGATAGTGCGAGGACGCGCCGTGGCGGCGTCTTCGCAGGGTCGCCGCATGGTACAACCGTGGGGCGTTGTTTCGCATCCTCGCTGGCGGTCGGCTCGAAGCGGATTGATTGAGGTCAACGCCCCTGCCGTCGCCCGCTATCCAAGCCGGAAGTAGGGCGCGACAATGCGGGGTCGTGCGTCCGTCAGCGGCACGCGCAATCGAATTCAAGACAGCAAAGAGAGGACTGCATGGCTAATTTGAGCAATCGCGTGGCTTTGGTGACGGGTGGCGGACGTGGCATCGGCCGTTCCATCGCACTGGCCTATGCGCGTGCCGGCGCCGACGTCGCCATTACTTCACGTACCGAAAAGGAGCTCGCGTCGGTGGTGGAGGAAATCGAGGCCTGCGGCGTGCGCGGACTCGCGGTGGTGGCCGACGCCATGAGTTACGAAGACAGCCAGCGTGCGGTGGCAACCGTAGTCGACAAACTCGGTACCATCCACATTCTATTCAACAACGCCGGCGGTGTGGCGCTGCCCAAGACGGCCAACGGACTCGCCGCCGCCAGCCATGAAGACGAAGCCTTTGTTGCCAACATCATGTTGAATCTGGTGTCGGCGCAGCGCATGTCGCGCGAAGCACTGCCGCACATGATCAAACAGGGCTGGGGTCGCATCATTCACATCGGCTCGGGCTACGCCAAACGCGGCGGTGGCTTGTTGGCTTACAGCGCCGCCAAACACGGCATCGTCGGACTGACGCGTGGTATGGCGACCGAAGTTGCGCAGCACGGTGTGACGGTCAATTGCCTGTGCCCCGGCTGGACCAACACCTCGCTGCTCGATTGGGACATGCTGGGCGCAGCCTGGGGTGTGGATGCGGCCACGGCCAAGGCGCGGGCGTCGGCCGAGTGTCTGCAGAATCGAATCATCGAGCCCGATGAACTCGGGCCGATGGCGGTGCTGCTCGCCTCCGATGACGGGCATGGCATCACCGGCCAGGTGTTGTCGGTGGATGGTGGTTACAAGGTCTAGGCAGGTACAGGCACGGCCGTGTTGCGCGGCTAAGCGCGCACGATGCCTTGGTGCAGGGTGCCGCAGACCGAGCGACCTGCGGCATCACGCAGGTCGATACTGACAACGTCACCAAAGCGCAGCCATGGGGTGCGCGGGGTGCCGTGTTCAGCCTGTTCGTCCACCCGCGCCTCGGCAATACAGCCATGCCCGGTCGTGGCGTCACGATTGCATACCGCACCGGCGCCGATGATGGTGCCGGCGCCGAGGCGCCGGGTCCGCGCGGCGTGGGCGATGAGTTCGGGGTAGGTGAAGAACATGTCGGCACCTGCGTTCGGGCTGCCGAGGCGCGTGCCGTTGACGCACGACAACAGCGGCAGTGAGACCCGCGCACCGTCCCATGCGGCACCCAATTCATCGGGCGTGACCGCGACTGGCGAGAACGAACTGGCTGGTTTGGATTGCACGAAGCCGAAACCCTTGGGCAGTTCGCTGCGGGTCAAGGCGCGCGCGGTCCAGTCATTCATGAGCATGATGAGTTTGATGTGTCGCGCCGCATCAACGGCGCTCACACCCATCGGCACATCGTCGGTCACGATGGCGATTTCTGCCTCAAAATCGATCTCGAGATCTTCGTTCGCAAACGGCACATCGTCGCAGGGCCCGAGCAAGTTGTCGGACAGGCCCTGGTACATGAGCGGTTCGCTCTCATGGTTGGGCGGCATCGCGACGCCGCGCGCGCGGCGCGCCTTTTCCATGTGATGCAGATACACCGAGCCGTCGAGCAACTGATAGGCGCGCGGCAAGGGGCTCGCGCAGGCCTGCACATCGAAACGAAAAGCATCGCTGCAGGTGCCGGCCTCGAGCGCGGCGCTCACCCCCGCGAGTCGTGGCGCGAGTTGCTGCCAATCATCGAGCGCCTGCTGCAGGTTGACCGCGATGTCGGGCACTGCCACCGCGTGGCTGAGTGCGGTATTGACCACCACCAGCGTGCCGTCACGTCGCGTCGATTTCAGGCTCGCGAGTTTCATTGATGCTTTCCTGTATTCGTGCCGTCGGAGTGTAGGTGCGAATGAATTGGGTGTAGGTCTGAAACTGATATTACGCATCAACCGCTTGGTAGTCCTGAGCTGAATTCAGGCAACAAACTGGGTTGGTGAGTAGCCGGTAGCGGTATTGAGCGCACTATCGCACCGGACGGGTCGTCCAGAACATTGTGGGTCAGACTTCAGTCTGACACTGTCAAGACAGCCTGGCGCAGCCCAGCGCGCACGAATGTCAGACTGAAGTCTGACCCACAGAAGATCAAATGCCGAGTCTCAGTTTGAGACCTACACCCAATTTATTCGCACATTCAATGACGAGACTGACGGTGCGGTTTTAATGTGCGAATAAATTCGCACCTACAGGGGACGGTTCCTCATGCGACCGCGAAACGCGCCACTGTGCAGCCAACCGCAAACAAGGGCAGTTCCGCCGTGTAGTACTGCAACTCGCCGAGGCCACGCGCGGCCGCGGCGGCAGCAATATAGGTGCGAATCTCAAAGCCGCCCTGGCCCCCATCGCGATAAGTCTCTTCATCGGTATAGGCGGTCAGCGCCGCACGATCCTGACGCAGCAATCGGTCGAGAAATTCGCGGTCCCAGGCTTCGTTGATCTTGCCCGAGTCGGGAGTCGCCGGCCAATGGGAGATGCCGCCGGTGCCTATCAGGGCGATTTTTTCCGGCACCGCATCGCAGGCGCGGCGCAGGGCCTCGCCGAAGGCCCAGGCCCGCGCCAGCGGTGTGAGTGGCGGGCCCTGGCAATTGATGTTGGCGGGGATGACCGGCAGGTCGTATGCGGGGGTCAGAAAGTGCAAGGGCACCATGATGCCGTGATCAAACTTCCATTCCTCGGCATAGGCGGTGTCGACACTCTGCATCACTTCGCGTATCAGGCGGCGACTGAGATCCGCATTGCCCGGCACACGCGTGCGCGCGATGCGCAACCAGTTCGGATCTTCTATCGGGCCTTCATAACTGTCGGCCATGCCCATGCAGAAGGCCGGCATGTTGTTCATGAAAAAATTCGCGAAATGTTCGGCCGCTACCAACAGCAAAGCCTCGGCGCCGCTCGCCATGATCTGTTGCCGCATGACATCCATCTTGCCGAACAACTCATCGCGCCGCGCGGTGTTCTCGACCAGATGGGCGCGGCCGGTCATGCCCGGGCCGTGACTGCAGACTCCCGCGTAGACCAGGCTCATCCGTTCACTC
>CAMCBY010000469.1 GCA_945873015.1 Klebsiella pneumoniae | reverse complement strand
GGCGTCGGCCGTCTGGTGTTGGTTGATCACGACCACGTCGAGCTGTCGAATCTGCAACGTCAAATAGTGCATGGCACGTCGGACCTGAAACGGCCCAAGGTTGAATCGGCGCGCGACCGCCTGCTGGAACTCAATCCCAATACCCGCATCGAGACCCATGCCCGGCGCCTCGAAGAGGCCGATTTCGACAACTTGTTGCCGGGCATCGATGTGGTGGTCGATGCCACCGACAATTTCGATACTCGTTTCATGATCAATCGCGCCTGCGCGCGCCATCAAAAACCGCTGGTGTCCGGCGCGGCGATTCGTTTTGAAGGCCAGGTGACGGTGTTTCGCCCCGGCACCGAAGCGAGCCCCTGTTATCGCTGCCTGTATAACAACGACGCCAGCGGCACCGAGACCTGCACCCAGACCGGCGTGGTGGCACCGCTGCTCGGCATCATCGGCAGTGTGCAGGCGCTGGAAACGCTGAAGGTGTTGATGGGTATCGGGGAGACCTTGACCGGCCGCCTGCTGCTGCTCGATGCGCTGTCGATGGAATGGCACAACATGCGCTTCAGGCGCGATCCCCGCTGCCCGGTGTGTGCGCCGCTGGTGGCTGCGGCCAGCTCCTGAGCAGACTCGTCAGCTATCGCTGATTTTCAGTCGGCGCACGCCATTGGTGGCAAATTCAGTCGCGTAACGTTCTTCTATCGGCCCGGCAAGTTCCCAGTATTCTTCCGGACTGGAAGGCTCGCGCGTCAAAGTCGGCAACAGCGCGGTCACATCGCGCTCGAGCAAGCGGTCGATGAGTTCTTCCCAGAACGATTCGGCGTTGTAGTTCTCAATCGCGTCGCGCACGCTCTCCAGCGCTTCGAGTTTCTCGGTCGGCACGAAGGCGCGTAGCTGCTTGTCGTTTTCAATGAGGGCCTCACAGCCCATCGCCTTGGCACTGGCGTAAATCTTCTGACACAACAGGAGATACCGTTCCTTGCTCGGTTCGGGCTGTTCATCGTGGCAGGTCAACACCCATTGCGCGAGATACAGCATCTCAATCAAGGTGCGGTATTCAGCCTTCGAGAATTCAATCTTCAATGTCCTCGCGCCTCCATCGGCCGATTGCAGGGGAATACGAATACGCGGGCCGCACGTGCCGCGATTGAAATTGGGAAACAGGCGGGCGCCAGTGAGTGCGCGTGGTGAACGCTTTTTTGCAACTGGTGGAGCGTCGGCTGCTGTCTTTGCGCGACCCGCGACAACTCTACAAGGCTCGGAAGGGCACGGCGAGCGCCAACAGGCAAGCCGTCGTTGACCAAACGCAAGGGATGTTCGTTATTGCGGCCAGTGCCCATCCGCAACGGGCAAAGTCCTGGCTGGACCGAGGCAGGCCGCGAGGCCGGCCGGCTCAGGACGCGATCGCGAACTCCGCGGGGTTTTGTTCGGTGCTGTTCAGCACCTCGTTCAGCACCTCGCCGGCGAAACAATGGCACTGACCGCAGCAGGTCGAGACGCCGAGCTCCCGCGCCAGGCAATCAAGGCTGCGCGCGCCGGCGCGCACCGCGCGTTCTATGTCGCGCTCAGTCACGTTGTTGCAGATGCAGACGTACATGGCTTAAGTCTCAGGCTGACTGTCGCAAACCATAGTACTAATGAGAAACATTTGCAATAAACAAATGTGAGCTTGCGCCCGCCACCCGGCGCGCAGGCCTCCGGGGGCTAAAGCTGGGACTGCTGGTAGTTCTCGAGGCCGATGCGATCAATCAGTGCCAACTGGGTTTCGAGCCAATCCACATGCTCTTCTTCGGCTTCCAGAATCTCGGTAAACAGCTCGCGCGAGACAAAATCGGCGCAGGTTTCGCAGGTCTGGATGGCGGCGCGCAGGTCGGGCAGGCCATCGTGTTCCAGCGCAAGATCCGCTTTCAACACCTCGACTGTGTTTTCGCCGATGCGCAAGCGGCCAAGGTCCTGCAGATTCGGCAGGCCATCGAGAAACAGGATACGCGCGATGAGTTTGTCGGCGTGTTTCATTTCATCGATGGATTCGTGGTACTCGTGTGCGTCGAGCTTGTTCAGACCCCAGTTCTTGAACATGCGTGCATGCAGGAAATACTGGTTGATGGCGGTCAGCTCGTTCTTGAGCACCCGGTTGAGATGTTCGATGACTTTTACGTCGCCCTTCATAGCCTGCTCCTCTGCTTGGGCGCACTGTCGCCCGCTTATCAAGATTGGCGCCCGAGCGCCGATGTCATCCACCATAATAGCGCCCTGTCCTTCGAGCAAGGAGCTCGCTCGCATGAATGTCGGCACCATCGTCATGCTGATCTTGTTCACCGTGGTGCTCGGTTATGGCATCGCCATCTACAACGGCCTGGTAACGCTCAAGCACAATGTGCTGAAAGCGTGGGCGAATATCGACGTGCTGCTGAAACAGCGTCACGACGAATTGCCCAAGCTGGTGGAGATCTGCCGGCAATACATGCAGCACGAGCAGGACACCCTGGTGCAGGTAAGCGCGGCACGTGCGGCAGTTTTCGGCGCGAATCAGCGCCACGATGTGGCTGCGGTGGGGGCCGGCGAAGGCTCCTTACGCAAAAGTCTCGGTCAGCTTTACGCGGTGGCGGAAAGTTATCCAGAGCTGAAAGCCGACAAACAGTTCAAACATCTGCGCGACCGCATCAGCACCCTCGAAAACACCATCGCTGACCGGCGTGAGTACTACAACGAATCAGTAACCCTGAACAACATCCGCATCGAGACCTTTCCCGATGTGATCATGGCGCGCTGGTTCGGTTTTCGCAGCCAGGCAACGCTGGAATTCAGCGCGGCCGAAACCGCCGACGTCAATCTCAAAGCGTTGTTCAACTGACGGACCGCGCGCCGCATGCAATTGTTCGCCGATCTGGTGGTCGCCGTTCACGCCGCCAAGGCAGGCCCGTTCTGGCTGCTCAGCGCGGTCGGCACCGTGCTGGCCGGCGCGCTGCTGTATGGCGCGTTGCGCAGTCTCAGTCATAAACGCATGTTCGAGAACATGCCGACCGCGCTGATCCGCTCGGCAGCGCAGGGTTATACCGAATTGCGCGGCATGGCCGAGATGATGGATGGCGACCCGATACGTGCGCCCGCGTCGCTGCGCCAGTGTGTGTGGTTCAAATACAAAATTGAACGCCTCGAAGAATCAGGGCGCGGACGCGACAAGCGCCGCTCCTGGGTGACGGTCGAACAGGGTGTATGCGACAGCCTGTTCAACCTGACCGACACCAGCGGCACCTGCGCGGTCGACCCGGAAGGCGCCAAAGTGCATGCCAGTCAGCGTGACGTGTGGTACGGCCAGAGCCGTATGCCGGGTGGCTTGCGGCCGGCCGGCGACAACCCGCTGTCGCGCTGGTTCTCCAGCATCGGCAAACAATATCGCTATACCGAACATCTGATTCGGCCGGGCGATGCGTTGTACATCATCGGCCAGTTCACCACCCACGGCGGCAGCGCGACCAGTCCCATCGACAAGGACGACACGGTTGCCGAACGCCTGCGATCCTGGAAA
>CAMCBY010000468.1 GCA_945873015.1 Klebsiella pneumoniae | reverse complement strand
AGATCGTGACGGTTTCAGCGATGACCGTGCCATCGTCAAGTTCCAGCGACGGGGTCTGACCGGCGGGGTTCTTGCTCAGATAAGGTGCCTGCCGATTGGCGCCAGCCATCAAGTCAAGATCTTCGCTGGCCATGCTTATGCCCTTCTCGGCCATGAACATGCGCACCAGGCGCGGATTCGGTCCGAAGGAATTCAGTAGTTTCATTTAATTCTCTCCTCGCTAGTCGAAGGCCGTTGCGGCCCGGCTCGTATGCCATTCGTTATGGAACCGTCGTTATAGGTGCCCACCGCAGGAGCGTCAATCGAAGCAGGCGTGATAAGCACGTCGCGCGAGGTGATGGGGTTCAGCCACCAATCAGTTTCGCCAGCGCATCCTGCGTGTCGCTTTACATTTTTATTGGTGCGACGCACCATGCGCGGCCTTCAAAACGAGCCTCGCCACCTGCCCCGAGCAATGAACGCCGACGGGACAGGCGGCCTGACGTTCAGCCGGGTATGGCGGGCAGACACCGATAACTTGTAATCCGATTGATTAGAAGATGGCAACTATTTGTTGATTTACAAAAGCTTTATGCTTACCATCGGCCAATACGATGGTTCCCACGGTGAACCAAGACAATGAAAGATCTACGCGTTTTCCTGCTGGCTCTCGCCACCTTCTGTGCGGCTGCGCAGGCCTCGGATATGGCTGCCACGGTGACAGACTGCGTGCCCAGCGCGCACGAAACACCGATAGCGACCGAAACCGGTTCGGTCGGCATTATCAAGAATCTCGCCGAAGACCCGAGCTCCATTCGCGCCATCGCCGGGCGACTGTTGAGCAGTGCCCTCAACGCCGATCAGAAGCTGCCCCACAACGACTGCGACGCGGCGTGCACGCATCGCGCTCAGTCGCAAATCGTCTACCGGGTCACGCCCACCGCTTTTCTCGCTGACGACCAGCAACATGAGGTGTGCCGCAAGTTCGAGCGCGAAACCACCAGCCGTCCGCTGACCTTCAATCAGCGTGAGTTTCGCAGCGTCGATGAGATGAACGAATGGATCACGGCCTTCTCCCAGGGCCGTGGCGAAGATGGTCGTCTGCTTTACGAGCTGTGCTCGTCCAACTGCAGCCCGCGGTACACCTTCCTGATTGCCGAGCAAAATGCTGGTTATGCGGTGAAAACCGAGGTGCTGTGCGGGCTGGCGCGTGACCGTTCCAACGACACCTATCGTGTGTCGACCGCCGTGCGTCACACCTGCGCGCTCAATTGAGCCGTCGCATCAGCGCTGACGAGCCGTCACCAGGCATGAATCCGTCGTCCTCCCGTGCGGCCTTGGCGCGCGTGCTCGCCTGGCCGGGCCTGCTGCTGAGCTGCTGCTTAATCCTCGCCTATGGTTTTACCCAGGGCCGCCCCACGCTATTTTTCAATTTGTCCTATGTCTGGATAATCGCGTGGCTGCTGTGGCTGGAATACCGCCTGCCCTACCGCGCGGACTGGCGCCGCCCGGACGGACAGATACTGCAGGATCTCGGCCATTCGGCCTTGAACAAAGGCCTGGTGCAGTTACTGATAGTGACGCTCGCGGCGCGCGGTCTGCTCGACCATCGCAGCAGCGGATTTCTGAGCGACGCACCGCTGTCGCTGCAGGTGATTGGTGGCCTGATTGGCTCCGAGTTCGGTTTGTACTGGGCCCATCGGCTCAAACATGAATGGCCGAGCCTGTGGCGCTTTCATGCAGTCCATCACAGCGTACAAAAACTGTGGCTGGTCAATACCGGGCGTTTTCACTTCGTCGATTCGCTGCTGGCGGTGCTCGCCAGCCTGCCGTTCTTTCTTCTGAGCGGCCTGTCGATGGACGCGATTATCTGGGTCAGCGCCATCACCGCATACATCGGTATTCTCACCCACTGCAATGTTGCGATGGATTGCGGGGTATTGAGCTACATATTCAATACCCCGACCCTGCACCGCTGGCATCATGCGCGCGACAGCGTCATCGGCAACAGCAACTACGGCGAGAACCTCGTGCTGTGGGACCTGCTGCTCGGCACTTATTGCAATCCCCGCGGTGAAGAAGTGGGAAACATCGGTATTGAGGAACACATGCCGCGCGGCTTTCTGCAGCAGCTCGCCGTGCCGTTTGTGTGGCGCCGCCATCAGGCGGCGCATCGCTCAACGTCGAGCGGCACCGGCTGACCAGCGCAGCCGCAGCCAGCGCCAACCCAACCATCCGGCAGCGCGCACCAGCGGCGTGGTGCCACTCATTCCCAAAGCCCGGGCGATCATGCCGACCAGTGTCCGTACATGAGGCAGCGCGTACATCGACATCGCGAGGCGCTGATACTGCGCGCCGCAGCGCGCGCGGTCGTAAACCGATCCCGGCTGGTGAGCCTCGACCGCGCTGTGATAGGCAAAGGCGAGTTCGTCGTCATCGGTTTCGCCGACCCGGCCGAGGGCGACACGCAGCCGTGCCCAGCGCCCAAAACCCGCGTGTTCTGCGTAGCGCGCGAGGTAGTTGTGGAACAGCCGATAGTGCTGGGCCTCGTCCTGGGCAATGCGATGGCAGATCTGGCGCAACACCGGTTCACGCGCCTGATCGCGCAACGCCGAGTAGTACGAGCAGGTGCCGGACTCGACCACACAGCGTGCCAGCAACTCACCGGCTTGCGAGCCGCGCACCGACTGCGCGCTATCGAGCGGAATCTGATAGCCGGCGCGAAAGCGCGCGAGGCTCGCAGCAAAATCGAACTCAGGGTCGGCCATCTCAGCCCAGCGCGCCAGCGCCGCACCATGTTGGGCCTCTTCTTCGCCCCAGCGCACCGCCGCCTCCTTGAAGCCGGCGTCATCGTCAAAAATATTATGCAGATAGCGCACGTAATCGGCGCTGTTGGCCTCGACGACCGCGGCGGTCTTGACCGCCGCGAGCAGGCGCGCATCGACCGCACCGGCCTCGAAATCCGACCATGCAATGTCTTCCAGTTTCCACGGTCTCAGCATGGCGCGACTCGCCTGTCCTCAATATTCCGACAGCAAGTGCACTCAGGCGCCCCAGCAGGGGTGCCTTTGGGTATCATGGCCGCCCACGCCGCAGGCGTGCGCCGGCCGGGTACACGGTAGTAGTAAAACGGTTGGAGCATCGATCATGTCGTGGTCACAAAAATTCGCGCGTAGTGTAACAATGTTCGGCAAATCTGCCGCCCGTCGCTAAACGGGCTTCTGCTCTGATGTCCAATCCCCAAGAAAAACCACGCGTTCGTCCGCACTTCACCCTCGGCCCCTATCTCCCTGCCGGTCTCGGTCCGCTGCGCGGCGCGCTGACCAGAGTGCTGGACAGCGGACTGGGCCTCAAGGGTTTGAACGCGGTCTATCACGCCATCCCGCCGGATCTCGACCCGCACTCCTTTGCACGCTGCACACTCGACGGATTTGGCGTGGAAGTCCGCGTCGATGACGGATCCTTGGACAACATCCCCGCGACCGGCCCGTGCATCGTGGTGGCCAACCATCCCCACGGTGGCCTCGACGGCGTGGCGATGGTCGAGGTGCTGA
>CAMCBY010000467.1 GCA_945873015.1 Klebsiella pneumoniae | reverse complement strand
ACAGCGGGATCGGCACTCAGGCGATTGGCGAGCAGGCAACCGGCAGAGCCGGCACCGACGATGATGTAGTCGTAGTCTTGCACAATGGTTACGCACGACGACGGACATGCTCCGCCGTCATGCGTTTCTCACGCTTATTCCGGCAGGGTATCGCCAGAGCCGCCGAATTCCTTCGGCAGGTCTTTGAACTTCGGCAGGCCGTCCTTGAGGGCGATCATTTTCTCGCCATAGAACACATGCAGGGCGGGCTCGAATTTGAGCGTCGGCAGTACCGCAGCGAAAACGTCAGCCATACCCATGCCCGGATGATCGTTCATCACATGACCGCCGCACTTGGTGCACCACTTGCGGTGGCTGTTGTCGGTTTTGGCAAAAGTGCCGATGAGGTCAGCCCCGGCGGTGATCTTGACCACGTCTTTCGGCCACAGCGCGAAGCTGTTGACCGGGCCCGCCGACCAGATGCGGCAGGATTCGCAATGGCAGATGCCCATCGCCGCCGGCGTGCCGCTGACTTCGAATTGAACGGCGCCGCAGAAACAACTGCCCTTGTGTGTATCACTCATGATTTTCTCCCCAGTGTAAGAACGCAGCGCAGTCGCGCGTTTTGATTAATGCATAACGCGCAAGCGGTCACGTTGACCGCTTGCCACTCGGCGTCCTTGCTCAGGCCACCGCCGGCATGGCGTGGGCGTGAATAAAATCGCGCACCAGAGCGGCGAAGGTTTCCGGCTGTTCGAGTTCCGCAAGGTGCCCTGCATTGGGGATGGTCGTCAAGCGGCTGCCGGCGATCGCATCGCGCCAGGCCGGGCCGTAGGCGGCCGGCACCACTACATCTTTGTCGGAAGTGGCGATGAGCGTCGGTGCCACGATGCGCGGCAGACGTCGCAGCACGCCGGTGTCAGGTATCGGCCACAGGAATTTAGCGCTGGCGCGCAGGTTCAACAGTTCCTCGACGTGGGCGTCCATCTTGTCGCGCCCGTCGAACAGAAACTGCTTGCGCATGCCGCTCTGGGAGAACAGCACTTCGGATGGCATGCCGGGATGCTGCGCAAACGGATCGGCGCCGCCGACATCGTCCAGCCACAAACCGAGCGGGTTGACCAGTACCAGGCTGTCGACACGCTGCGGGGCGATGGCAGCGAGTTCTGCCGCCAGCCACGCGCCGATGCTGATGCCGACCACATGGGCGCTGGTGACACCCAGCGCGTTCATGACGTCGATATTGTGCAAGGTCAGGTCGAGCGGGCCGGGATCGATGTCGGTCAAATCGTCCTTGGCCGGGCCCCAGCCCGGCGCGAACGGCGCGATGACGTCAAACGACTCGGCGAGAATCGCCAGCGCCGGCTCAAAGCCAGCCATACCCAGCATGTGATGCAGGTAGAGCAGCGGCTGGCCTTGGCCTTTGCGGTAATAGTGGACGGTGCGGCCGGCTGGCCCGACCGTGATGGTGGCGAGATTCATGACTTTACCTCCGCAACACGTTGGGGCGCGGATTCATTACTGCGCGTGGGAAAAGGCGTGACGGTGCGCGGCTCGGCGCGGTCTTCGAGCGCCATCGGCTTCGGCGACCAGTGGTCCTCGTAGCCTTTCCACTTCGAACGCATCTGCGGAATGACTTTGTTGGCGAACATCTCGGTCGAGTAACGGCACAGATCGTTGGGCATGTCGCCGAAGTGCAGCAGGCACACCAGATGGCCAATCTTGAGCGAATCGACCACTTTCTCAATCTGTTCGGCGACGCTGTCGGGGCTGCCGGCGACGATATAACCCTTGTCGATCATCTCGCGCCACGACAGCGCTGCCGCCTGGTTGAGCGCCGACGATTGTCCTGCCATCTGCGACACAAGACCGGCGCGTATGGTCGGTTCGGTGCGATAACCCGGCGCATCGGCAAAACCCGGGTAGACATGCAGGCAACGCGAAAAGAAATACCGCGCATGTTTTTCATACAGGCGCTGCGCTTCGGCATCGGTCTCGGCCACGCAGATCTGCTGGGCGAAGGCGGCCTGATAAGGATTGAACTCCGAGCCGAGCGTCTCCATGCGCTGCCAGAAACCTTCCATCAACTGCGCGCCACGGATGTAACCCGAAAACGACAGGTAGCTGTAGTTGTATTTGTGTTCGGCGCAGAAGTCCCAGGTCTCGAGCGAGCCGCCACCCGGGATCCAGATTGGCGGTGGTGTCTGCAGCGGCCGTGGCCACAGGTTCACATAACGAAGTTTGTAGTGTTTGCCGTTCCAGGCAAACACGTCCGGGTCTTTCCACGCGCGCATGATGAGGTCGTGGGCCTCGTGATATTGCTCGCGCAAGGTCGCCGGATTCACACCACAGGCGTAGTTGTCGTCCATCGAGCTGCCGACCGGAAAACCCGAGATCAGGCGGCCGCCCGATATGCAGTCGATCATGGCCATCTCTTCGGCGACGCGGGTCGGCGGGTCGTACAGTGCCAGCGACTGACCGAGCAGAAGAATCGAGGCGCGATGGGTGCGGCGCGCGAGCGTGGCCGCCATCAGTTGCGGCGAGGGCATGAGTCCGTAGGCGTTCTGATGATGCTCGTTGATACCGAGCCCGTCGTAGCCGAGATCTTCGGCCAGTTCCAGCAGATCGAGATAATCGTTGTAGACACGATTGGCCTTGCGCGCATCGAACAGGCGCGAATCGACATCGACCCACACGCTGCGATGTTTCTCCGTGAAGTCGTCCGGCAGGTACGGCCACGGCATGAGGTTGAACCAATGGAATTTCATGGAATGACTCCTTGCTGGATATGACACGGCACGGGCGCGACGCGCGCGCCGTGACTGCCTCGATTGTCCACAGAAGCCTGCGTCTAGGGAATGCCGCGCTCGGGTAGGCAGTTGATCAGGGTCAAGTCGCAGCTTCAGCCGCACATACTCAGGCGTCGGAAATGGCCGTGCCCCAGGTGTCGAGAAAAGCGAACTCCGCGAGCGGCTTGCGATGGAGTTTGTTGGGGAAAGGTTTTTGCGGCCATCCCAAGGTCACCATCGCTGCCACTGCGATGTGCGGCGGCATGCCGAGCAATGCCTGCACCTGGGGTTCGGCCAGTGCCAGGATGGTGGTGAGGGTGGTGCCGAGGCCGACATTGCGGGCTGCAAGAATCAGATTCTGTACGGCCGGATAAACCGACGAACCAGCGCTCAGCGGCAGCCGTCCGAGATTGGCGTCGAGCGCGGTGAGCTGGCTCATATCCGCGCACACCACCACCATCACCGGCACATCGGCGAGATGCCGCGCGAAATGATCGACATGCTGCAGGAAGCCGGGTTTGAAACCGGCCTGGGCTTCACCCGACTCATACTTGGGCAGTATTTTATCCCACAGCGGTTGATAGAGGTCATGCAGCGCACGCCGCTTGGCCGCATCGCGCACCGCGAGAAAGGTGATCGGTTGTTTATTCGAACCGGTAGGCGCCCAGCGCGCGGCATCGAGCACCTCAAGCAGCAATGCGTCGGGCACCGCGTCGGGTTTGTAGTAGCGGCAGGCGTTGGTAGTACGAATGACGTCAAGCAGTTCCATGGTTTTCTCCCCGCAAC
>CAMCBY010000466.1 GCA_945873015.1 Klebsiella pneumoniae | reverse complement strand
GGCCGCCGCCGTGCCAGCGGCGTAATCATGGCGCCGAGGCGCAGGCGTGTGGTGGCTTGCGCCAACGCACCCAGCATCACGGTCGCATCGACTATCTCAAGACGGCCGTCGGGCTCGAGTGCCAGATGGTCCCAGATGAAAAATCCATCGTAACCCGCGCGTTCGGCGGCTTGCGCCAAGGTGATGAGGCGGGCGGGATCACCGTAGTCGTTGAAGGTCGGCGCGTAGACGGCGTATTGCATGGGTTTATTCAGTCATTCAAAGAGCGATAAGCCAACACCAGCGCATAAAAAAACCCGGCGAAGGCAGATGGCCCGCGCCGGGTTGGCAAATGATGACCGCGCGGACTCAGCCGGCGTTGGCCGCCACGCGCGCGATGTTGGAAGGTTTGATGCGGTCAGTGAAGTTCGGCCACACTTTCTCGGTCATCAACTCCAGGCTGCGCATGTTTTGGTCGTGCGGCATGTGGTTGTAGATGAACATCCAGAAATAGTCGACCGGCAGCTCCTTCAACAGCACTTCCAGCTTGCGGTTGACGGTATCCGGACTGCCCCAGATCACCAGCCCGCGATCCGACAGCGACTCGAACGTAGCCGGCAGATCGAACGGCCCTTCGCCCGGCGCGGCAATCGCGGCATTAAAACCAAACGGCACGAAGAAGTTGTTCCAGATGAAACTGCCCGCCTCGCGCGCGATGGCTTCAGCCTCGGCGTCGGTATCGGCAACGATGATCTCGCGGCTCATGGCCATGCCCTGACCGAACTTGTAGTTCTTGCCGACCGCATTGGCGGCTTCCATACCGGCACGAAAATGTTCTTTGACGACGTCCATGTGGGTCATGATGGTGACCGGCACGATGCCGCGCTCCATGCCCCAGCGAATCGAGCGTTCGGAGGTCGCGAAGGGCATGAACAGATCCGGGATCTGTTTGTTATAGGTCGGCGGCGCAATGCCAATCTCTTCGACGTAGCCGTCCTTGTTGACGCCGGCGCCGTAGTTCCACGCCACTTCCGCTGCCGCCCACTTGATGTCCTTGGTCGGCACCTGCCAGTGTTTGCCCTGAAAGCTGAAGGTGTCGTTCTGCCAGGCTTTCATGATGAGCTCGAAATTCTCTTCGAACAGCGAACGCTTGAGCTCTTCGTATTCCTCGCCACCGGCAGGGTCGCTCAGGCCGACCTGCTGACCCAGCACATTCACCCAGCGCGGCTGATAACCACGCGCAAAACCGGCGAACACGCGGCCGTTCAACATCTGCGACACCATCGCGATGTTTTCAGCGAGATTGATCGGATTCTGCGACGGCAGCACGTTGCCGAGCTGGCCGAATTTCATGTTGCGCGTCTGCATACCGAAGTACAGGTCGAGGATGACCGGATTGGTCGAGACCTCTTCGCCTTCGATATGGAAATGATGTTCAGTGAAGCCGGTGCCGTAATAGCCGTGCTGGTCCATGTACTGAACCTGCTCGGTGATTTCTTTCAGCATCCCCTGGTAAAGGTCGGTGCGTTTGCCCGCCATGCCCTGCTGGATGTCTTCGATGCGGCCGACGGACGGCAGGTAAAATGCACCTACTTCCATAAAATTTCTCCCCACGTAAAAAGAGCACGATGACTGCAGCGCAGACGGCGTTTGGCGCGAGCGCAGATAAGCGGCAGATTACTACGCGCAGCGGCGAGGCGTCCACCGACGAAACTCCGGGCGATCAGTGCACTACGCGCATTCTTCGTCAGCCTGGCGCTGCTGCGACGGCTTCGATTTCGAACTTCCACT
The DNA here is from genome assembly GCA_945873015.1 of Klebsiella pneumoniae. Taxonomy (GTDB): domain Bacteria; phylum Pseudomonadota; class Gammaproteobacteria; genus JADJYF01. Next base: position 1,822 of record CAMCBY010000466.1, on the reverse strand, counting down.
CGGGTTTCAACAAACCCTTGATGAGGATCGCGGTGGAGGCTGGCCGCGCTTCACCGAGATGTTTGGCGCGCGCTGCCGCAAAGGCCCCGTAATCGTCAGCATCGACCAGATAGGCGGTGATTTTGACGATATCCTGCGCCTCCATACCGGCGGCCTGTATGCACGCCATGACATTCGTCCAGGCCTGCTCGGCCTGGCCTTCCAGGCTATCGGGGAGCGAGCCGTCTTTGCGCAGACCGACCTGGCCGGCGATATAGACAATGCGTGAATTGGGTGGGATCACCACTGCGTGGTGATAGGCGTTGTTAAAGGGCGTAACGATGCTGTCGGGATTGAGTTTTTCGAGCATGTCGGGGCTCCACGCTAATCAGGGATAGGGTTGCAGACCGGGCGGCTTGCGACCGTCGCCACGAGCGAACAGCCGCCAATTGCCGCCCACGCACCTACCCTTACCGAGGCTAGTGAGGGGTGGTGCCATTGGTTATAGTGTGAGCGAATCCAGCAGCAGCGCAATCCATCATGTCCACCACCGCCATCCGCACCGCGCACAATCTTGTCACCCGCGAGCCCTACTATCAGCCCGTCGGAAATGAGATAGAAGTGTTCGCCGCCGCCTATCGCAATCAACTGCCGGTGCTGCTCAAAGGGCCGACTGGTTGTGGCAAGACGCGCTTTATCGAATACATGGCCTGGTATCTCAAGCGGCCGATGGTGACGGTGGCCTGCCATGACGATTTGACCGCCTCCGATCTGATCGGCCGTTATCTGGTCAAGGGCGGCGAAACAGTGTGGGTCGATGGACCGCTGACCGGCGCTGTGCGTCACGGCAGCATCTGTTATCTCGACGAAGTAGTGGAAGCACGTAAAGACACCTCGGTCGTCATCCACCCGCTGTGCGACGACCGACGCCTGCTACCCATCGAGAAACTCGGCGAGGTGCTGACCGCGCCGCCGGAATTCTGTCTGGCGATTTCCTACAACCCCGGCTACCAGAGCGTGTTGAAAGATCTCAAACAGAGCACCCGCCAGCGCTTTGTCGCGCTGGAGTTCAATTACCCGAATGCCGAGCTCGAACAGACCATCATCGAAAAGGAATCAGGCATCGACGCCACGATTGCCCGCCAGTTGGTCAAGTTCGGCCACATGACGCGCAATCTCAAAGGCAGCGGCCTCGACGAAGGGGCCAGCACACGTCTGCTGGTCAACGCAGGCAAACTCATGGCCAGCGAGATATCGCCGGTGGTCGCGACCGACGCCGCCATCGCCCAGGCACTGACCGACGACGAAGACATGCTGAAGGCCATCCACGAACTGAGCCGTTCGATCTTCTGATCGGCCGCCCATGAGTGACGAGTCCCGCCAGAACATACTTAACCGCCTGCGTATCCAGAAGGATCTGGAGAAATTCACCGCAGGCGCACTTAGCCGCCACCCGAATCTTGAGGAATTGATAGCCGCCATCGCCGCGCTGGAGCGTGACGAGCAGGATCAGATCTACCGCAGCACCGAGTTGGTGGCGCGCTCGAACAACGAGCTTGCCGCGCAGTTCATCGCCAAGGCCCCTGCCGCGTTTTATGCGATGGGCGCCGATGGCGTGCAGGAATGGCTGGATGGCGCGATCCAGATTTTCGACCACCGGGGCTTGGGTTTCGCGGTCGATTTTCTGGAAGACATCGATTCTTTCGCCGAGGCCTACGCCGGCCGTCATGCGCAATGCGCGTTTGACCAGGCCAGTGTGTTTCTGCGCCATTTTGTGCGCGGTCTGGGCGGGCGTGAATTGCGTATCGCGACCGACGACGATACCTATACCGACACCGAAGGC
>CAMCBY010000465.1 GCA_945873015.1 Klebsiella pneumoniae | reverse complement strand
CACACTTTCTGCTCGCAGATGATGGCGCCCTTGCCGCCCATCGCGGCCTTGGATAAATCAACCTGCTCAGGCGTGATGTTGTAGGGGAAGGTGCCGAGCGTACGTTCCGCAGCAAGTTTGGACATCTGCGGGCCGAGCGCGGCCAGTACCACTCGTTTCTCGCCGGGCGCGCCGCCGAGCGCAGCCCAGGCCTGATCCATCCGGTCAAGATAAGCACGCATGGTCGCGACCGGCTGTTTGTATTCGTGCCCGCGCAGGTCTGACACCAACGGCGCATGGGAAACACCGAGACCCAATACAAACCGCTCACCGTAGAGCTTGTTCAGACTGTTGTGACCCATCACCGATGAGGCCGCATCGCGCGCGTAGATATTGGCGATACCGCTCGCCACCACCAGCTTGTTGCTCGCGCCGAGCAGATAGGCGCCGATGGCAAACGGCTCGTAGTTGAACGCCTCGGGGTACCACAGCGTGGAATAACCGAGCGCTTCAAGGCGCTGTGCAAGTTCGGTGAGCTGTGCGCCGTCCATTGCGTCGGTGAAAGTGAATACGCCGTATTGGCCAAATTTCATGTGTGAACCTCCCTACTGAATTAGCGCGCAGCATAGCCGCTCACCCCGCACCACGGTAGGCCCGTGCGGCGGCGAGCGGCATCGGAATGCTGCATGATGACGGCTCCTGCGCGGGCACCGCAGCTTGTCGTATAGTTCCACCCCGTGGCGTCACAATATCCGCCACCCCGATTCCAGCGGTTTCATCACGAGCGAGCGCCATGATTCCACGCAACATCTATACGTCTGACCATGAACTGTTCCGCGACGCCGTGCGCCGCTTTGTCGAAGCCGAAATCACGCCCTATCACGCGCAATGGGAAAAGGACGGCGTAGTCAGTCGCGAAGTATGGCGCGCAGCCGGCGCCAATGGGCTCTTGTGCAGTTTTGTGCCTGAGCAGTACGGCGGTCCTGGCGGAGACTTCCTGCATACCGCCATCGTTATCGAGGAACTCGCCAAGGTTGAAGCCACAGGGCCGGCCTTTCATCTGCATTCCGGTATCGTCGCGCCCTACGTCCTGCACTACGGCACCGAAGCGCAGAAGCAACGCTGGTTGCCAGGTATGTGCGCAGGCGAAATCATCGGCGCCATCGCCATGACCGAGCCCGGTGCCGGCAGCGACCTGCAGGGCATGCGTTCGCGTGCGGTGCGTGACGGCGACGACTATGTGGTGAATGGCCAGAAAACTTTTATTTCCAACGGCCAGATAGCCGACCTTGTGATCACAGTCGCGAAGACCGATCCCGAAGCCGGTGCCAAGGGCATGAGTCTGCTGGTAGTGGAGCGTGGCGATGCAGGCTTCAGCCGTGGCCGCAATCTGGAGAAAGTCGGCTGGCATGCGCAAGACACCTCCGAGCTCTTCTACAGCGATGTGAGGCTGCCGGCCGACCGACTGCTTGGCGAGGAGAACCGCGCCTTCAAATACCTCATGCAGGAACTCGCCCAGGAACGCCTGATTGTGGCCATCCGTTCCATCACTACGCTCGAAACCGCGGTGGCCAATACCGTCGCCTATACCCGTCAACGCGAAGCCTTTGGCAAGCCGCTGTTTGCCCTGCAGAACACCCGTTTCAAACTGGCCGAATGCCAGACCCAGGCGGTGGTGGCGCGGACCTTCGTTGATCGCTGCCTGGAAATGCACATGCTCGGCCAGTTGGATGCCAACGACGCGGCGATGGCCAAGTTGCATGTCACCGAGACCTTGGGCCGCGTGCTCGATGAGTGCCTGCAACTGCACGGCGGTTACGGTTATATGTGGGAATACCCCATCGCGCGCGCGTGGGCCGGCCATCGTGTCAGTCGCATCGCGGGCGGCTCGTCGGAGATCATGAAGGAAATCATCTCGCGCACGCTGTAAGGCACCGTCCATGCTCGACCGTCGCCGCTTTCTCATCGCAAGCTTGGCGCTCGCCGCGCTGCCACCACTGGCGCGGGCGGCCCGCCTGCGCGACGCCGACGGCTTGTCGGTGGTGGTCGATGGCGCCTGCAGCGACGTTCGTCACTTCACCGCACAATGTACGGTGACAACGGGCAGCGTCTGCGATGCCGTACAGGTGATGACGACGCTCGCCGCTTCCGAAGTGCGGCACTGTTTCGGCATGAGTCGCGATTCGCAGTTTTTCCTGATTGAACAGATGGCGAGCGAACTTGGCTACAGACTCGGTTATCAAGGCAGTCACGCTTACCGCGACGGGACGCTGCGCCACCGATTAAGCGGCGCACAGGGCGTGCTGGATACACTCGCGCCGCAGTTGCGCAGCGCGGGCGCAGCGTGGGCAGCGCCGCTCGCGCGCGCGCTGCCGGCGCTCGTCAGTGATAGATCGCGCAGCGCTGAAGTTGAGCTCAAGGTGGCTGCCGCACGTCCGCCCGACAGCGCTGGTTACCTTGTGTCCTGGTGTCTGCATCGCGCGTGAAATCCGTCGCGCCGCCTGCCGCGGCGGTTGTCGATGCGGCAACCGCAAAACGTGCGCTCGGCGCGTTGCGCAGCGCAGTCGGCGCAGCATGGGTGTTCGACAGCGACAGCCCTGAACTCGACAACTATCGCGACGCCTACGCAATTGTCCCGCCCGCCTCACAGCGTCCGTGGGCGGCGGTGGCACCGGCCAATCTCAAGCAGCTGCAGAAAGTGCTGGAGATAGCGCGCCGTCACAAGCTCACGCTGTGGCCGCTGTCCACCGGCCGCAACCTCGGCTACGGCGGCGCCGCACCGCGCCAGGCCGGCGCCGTGATGCTCGATTTAAAACGCATGAAGCGTGTGCTTGAGGTCAACGAAACCCTCGCCTATGCGGTGGTCGAACCAGGCGTGACCTATCTTGCCCTGCATCGCCATCTGCGCAGCCGTGGCTCGCGCCTGTGGCTCGATCCGACCGCGTCGGGCTGGGGTGGTCCCTTAGGCAATTTTCTCGAACGCGGCGTCGGTTACACGCCCTATGGGCAGCACGCCGACACCCAGTGCGGCCTCGAAGTCCTGCTGGCCGACGGTACGCTGGTGACGACCGCGAACAGCCCCGAGGCCAAGACCGACCGGCTCTATCGTTACGGCCATCGGGCGTGGGTCGATGGTCTGTTCAATCAATCCAACTACGGCATCGTGACCCGCATCGGCATTCATCTCATGCCGGCACCGGCCGACTATCGTCCCTATCTCATCACTATTGCTGACGAAGACCAGCTCGGCGCCGTGCTCGACGCCCTGCAACCTTTGTGTGTGCAAGGTGTGCTCGCAGCACGCGCGACACTCATGAGCCTGCCGCGCGCGGCGTCCTACAGCACCACGCGTGCACGCTATCAGGACACCGCCGGGCCGCTACGCGAAAATACGCGGCGCCAACTCATGAACGATCTCAATCTCGGCAGCTGGAACCTGTATGGCGCACTGTACGGAGCGCCGACGGTCATGGACAACCATTGGCGAGTGATGGAAACGGCATTGCGCGACCTGCCCGGCGTGCGCTTTCATTTCGCGGCGAGCCGTGCCGGCGATGCCGCTTTCAAATGCCGCGCCGACTTGATGGGCGGCGTGCCAAGCATGGACGAATACAAGACTCTTGACTGGCT
>CAMCBY010000464.1 GCA_945873015.1 Klebsiella pneumoniae | reverse complement strand
CGCTGACCATCCTGCAGATGCGCTGGGGCGATCTCGGCTGAGAGATAAAACTTATGCCTGCAGGTGCGAATTCATTGGGTGTAGGTCTCAAACTGAGATTCGGCATTTGATCTTCTGTGGGTCAGACTTCAGTCTGACATTCGTGCGCGACGGGCGGCGCCAGGCGGTCTCGACAGTGTCAGACTGAAGTCTGACCCACAATGATCTGGACGACCCGCCGCTGCGATAGTGCACTCAATATCGCTACCGGCTACTCACCAACCCAGTTTGTTGCCGGAATTCAGCTCAGGACTACCAAGCGGTTAATTCGTAATATCAGTTTCAGACCTACACCCAATTCATTCGCACATTCAAAGGTGTCTAACCCGCGCGCAGACGCTTCCTGACCTGCGCCATCAAACGCCGACTCACCAGCAGCTTATCCTCGCGCCCCTCAAACACCACCGACACATTACCGTCACCGTCCCGTTCGAGGCCGCGCACATGGGCGGGGGCGACCAGCGCGTTGCGGTGGATGCGCACAAAATCCTCTGCGAACTCATCTTCGAGCGCGCGCAGCGAGTCTTCCAGCAGCAACTGGCTGTGGGCTGACACCGCGCTGACATAGCCCTGGTCGGCCTGAAAATACAAAATTTCGGCTATCGGCAGGAGGCGCAACGCGCCGCCGACCACCGCACTCACATGGCGACGACGGGCACCACTGGCGGGCGTCTGTTCGGCCAGCACTTCGCGGCCGACACGCAAGGTCTCGGCACGCTGCAGCGCGTCGCGCAAGCGTTCGCTGCGTACCGGTTTCAAAAGATAATCGAGAGCGTGAGATTCAAATGCGGCGAGCGCGTGTTCGTCATAGGCCGTGGTGAAAATGACTATCGGTGGCGCGCGCAGATTGCGCAGATGACGCGCCACTTCCAGGCCGTCCATGCCGGGCATACGCACATCAAGCAGCACCACCTCCGGTGCACACTGCTCAATCGCGGCGAGCGCCGCCAGACCGTCATCGGCTTCGCCGACCACCTCGCCGATGGCGAGGTCTGCTATCTGCGAAGCCAGGCGCCGGCGCGCCAGCGGCTCGTCATCGACAATCAATATCCTCATGGCGTGGGAGCGACACTGAGCGGCACCCGCAAGCGCACCACATAACGACCATCGACCTGCTCACTGCTCAGACTGGCAGCAGCGCCGAAATGGGCGCGCAGGCGCTGACGCACGTTGTTGAGCGCAATACGATTGCCATCGTGATGATGGGTGGCGTGCTCGGCCTCAAACGGATTGGAAACCATCACTTCGAGATAGTCACCGCTGCGCTGCGCGGCGATCACAATCGTGCCACCACCACGGGTTGGCTCGATACCATGGTAAATCGCGTTCTCGACTATCGGTTGCAGACTCAACAGGGGCAGACGCGCTTCGCCCGGCAGACTCTGCAATTGCCAGTCGATGTGCAGACGGTCGCCGAGCCGCAGATGCTCGATGCTCAAATAACGTTCGACAAAATTGAGTTCGGTGGCAAACGGCACAGGCGCCCGCGCATCGGCCAGGCTGGCACGGAACAAGTCCGCCAGATCCTCGACCGCACGCTCGGCGAGCGGCGGGTCGCTGCGCGTCAAACTGGCGATGGTGTTCATGCAGTTGAAAAAGAAATGCGGGCGGATGCGCGCCTGCAGCGCTTCGAGGCGTGCACTGGCTTCGGATGCCATGCGCTGTTTCCAATGGAACTGCACGTAGAAATAACGCAACACCAAGGCCGCGACGATCGCCGCCACACAGACCGTGCGCCACACCAGGTCGTCGTGCTGCAGTTGAATGATGGCACCCGCGCCGACCACCGGATTGACCACCCACCAGGCGAGCTCGGCGACCAGCCAGGCGACCGCCAGCACCAGCACAAAACTCGCAAGCGCTATCGTTCGTTCCGAGCGCCCGGCCAAGGGCCGGCGCGCGAGGCACAGCGCCGCCGCCGAGGACAGCCCCAACCACTGTGTATACATCGAAAGCAAAGCCAGCTCGTCGACGAAACTCGGGCCGAAACCATGCCGCGCGATGATGATGATGAAGGCCACCAGCTCGCTCGAGATCACCACCACGAACAGCGACTGCACGCCGCACAAGTCGGGCAGAAACACCGCATCGTTGTCCTGACCCGCGTCGCGCGGTGCGGCGCTAACCATCACGGCACGCCAACACGCTGGCGCGTGACACCGCAGAGAAGGGCAGAAGCTCGGCTGTCATGGTTGACGCTAGTGTTGTCCGCGCCTCGCGCCGGGGTCAATCCACGCATGCAGCAAAACAACACCCGCAAAGCCGCCACGGGAGTGCTGGGATATACTGCCGACACACTTTCAGACCATCGAACCCAAGCGACGCCATGTCATCGACTTCCGCACCTGATAAACCCTGGGGCGGCCGCTTCACCGCGCCGACCAATGCCTTCGTAGAAGAATTCACCGCTTCGGTCGGCTTTGACCAGCGTCTCGCGCTGTGCGACATCCGCGGCTCGATTGCCCATGCGCGCATGCTGTCGGAATGCGGGGTGCTCGAGGTGAACGAATTCGAGGCCATCGCGAGTGGCCTCGGTGCAGTGCAGGCGGATATCGAAGCCGGCCGCTTCGTGTGGTCGGTCAAACTCGAAGATGTACATATGAACGTCGAGAGCGCGCTGGTGGCGCGTATTGGCGAGGTCGGCAAGAAGCTGCACACCGCGCGCTCGCGCAACGACCAGGTCGCGACCGATATTCGCCTTTACCTGCGCGAAGAAATCGACGCCCTGCTGGAACGTCTGGGCCGCCTCATGACGGCGCTGGTGACACTCGCCGAGCAGGAAGCCGATACCCTGCTGCCGGGTTTCACCCACCTGCAGGCGGCGCAACCGATCTCGTTCGGGCATCACATGCTGGCGTGGTTCGAGATGTTGCTGCGCGATGCCGGACGTCTTGGCGACTGTCGCGCGCGGGTCAATGTGCTGCCGCTCGGGGCCGGCGCCCTGGCCGGCACCACCTTCCCGATCAATCGCGCGCGGACCGCCGAGTTGCTGGGCTTCGACAGCGCCGCAGAGAACTCGCTCGATGCGGTCAGCGATCGCGATTTCGCCATCGAGTTCAGCGCCGCGGCGGCGCTCATCATGGTGCACTTCTCGCGTATGTCCGAAGAACTCGTCTTGTGGAATTCCCAGGCTTTCGGGTTTGTCGACATCGACGACGCGTTCTGCACCGGTTCGTCAATGATGCCGCAGAAAAAAAACCCCGATGTGCCGGAGCTGGTGCGCGGCAAATCAGGCCGCGTGGTCGGCCATCTGATGTCCCTCATCACCCTCATGAAAGGCCAGCCGCTGGCCTATAACAAGGACAATCAGGAAGACAAGGAACCCTTGTTCGACACCCTCGATACCTTGAACGCCTGCATCCGTGCGTTTGCCGATCTGGTGCCGACCCTGAAGGTTGATAGAACGCGCATGCGCGCTGCCGCGGCGCGCGGTTATATCGCGGCGACCGATCTGGCCGATCATCTGGTGCGTCTTGGCCGTCCGTTTCGTGATGCCCATGCGGTGGTCGGCGCGGCCGTGGGGCTGGCGGTCGCGCGGGGGTGCGAACTGCAAGACCTGCCCCTGGCTGAATATCA
>CAMCBY010000463.1 GCA_945873015.1 Klebsiella pneumoniae | reverse complement strand
AGCATCAACTGGTCGGCCTGCTGCTCAACGATTTCGAAGAAAGCGCCAGCGACTGGTTGTGGGAAACCGACAGCGGCGGACGTCTGACGCGGGTCTCGCCGCGCCTCGCGCAAAGCACCGGGCTCAGCACTGACCAATTGCGCGGCCAGATGCTTGGCGACATGCTCGCGTCGCTGGCGCCGGACACCGATGCCGCGCTGCGCGACCGCTACAAGCTGCTCGTCGATCACATGCGCGGCAACAGCCTGTTTCGCGACGTGAGCGTGGCGGTGCTGTTGCAGGGCAAGCGTCGCTGGTGGTCGTTCACCGCCAAACCCTTGCTTGACCCTGCAGGCACGCTATGCGGCTGGCGCGGCGTGGCGTCGGATGTCACCGATCAGCGCGAGCGCAATCACGAACTGGTCAGGCAGGCCAATCTCGATTCGTTGACGGGACTCGGTAATCGCCATTATTTCAATCGACGTCTGGCGTCGTTCTTCGTCAAGCCGACCGCCATCACGCCCTGTGTGCTGTTCGTGCTCGATCTCGACAACTTCAAAACCGTCAACGATTCGCTGGGCCATGCCGCCGGCGATGTGCTGCTGTGTGAAGTCGCGCGTCGGCTGCGTGCTCAGGTGCGCAGCGATGCAGTGCTGGCGCGCCTCGGCGGTGACGAGTTTGCCCTGTTGGTGCCGGGCGCGTTTGAGCGCAGTGTCGCCCAGGGCCTCGGTCAACGCCTGCAGCAGGCGCTGCTCGCACCGTGTGTGATCAGCGACCATCGCATCGAGGTGCACGCCAGCATCGGCGTCGGTTACGCGCCCCAGGATGCCGACAATGCCCAGGACCTGCTCAAGGTCGCCGACATGGCGTTGTATGCGGCCAAGGCGGCCGGGCGTCGCGCGCTGCGCTTCTTTGAACGCCGCATGGAAGTCGATGCGCGTGACAAACTGGGGCTGTTGGCCGATCTCAGCGAAGCGCTGCGCGAAGGCCAGTTCGAGCTTCACTATCAGCCCCAGGTGCGGCTCAAGGATAACGCCCTGATCGGCTTCGAAGCGCTGGTGCGCTGGCAGCATCCAACCCGCGGCATGGTGCCGCCGGTGCAGTTCATCGCGCTCGCTGAGGACAGCGGCCTCATCGTGCCGCTGGGACGCTGGGTGCTGGAGCAGGCCTGTCGCGACGCTGCGCAATGGCCGGGTGACAAACGTGTGGCGGTAAACGTTTCAGCGGTCGAATTCGAACAGGCAGATATTCGTCAAATCGTGCGCGAGGCGCTGCGTGTGAGCGGGTTGCCGGTCAAACGTCTGGAACTGGAACTGACCGAATCGACCCTGTTGGCCGACAGCGTCGCAGCGGTCAAGCTGTTGCAGGATCTGCGCGACGACGGCATACGTATCGCTCTCGACGATTTCGGCACCGGCTTTTCATCGCTCGCCTATCTGCGCAATCTGCCGCTCGATAAATTGAAGATAGACCGCTCGTTCGTGCGCACCCTGGACGATGAACACAACGTCGAAAGTGTCGCCATCGTGCAGGCCATACATAGTCTCGCCACGGCGCTCGGGCTCGACACCATCGCCGAAGGCGTTGAGACTGAAGCGCAGATGCGCATCTTGAAACGTATCGGCTGCGGCTTGGGCCAGGGCTATCTGTTCGCCAAGGCCATGACCGCCGCCCAGACCGTGGAATTCATCGAGGCCTACGAGAACGACAATGTCGATCTCGCCATGACCATCGCGCACATCAAAGCCCCGCCGCAGGTCGCGGACCACGATCTGCGCGTGGAGGATCTACGCATGACTATTGGTCGGCGCGGCGTGCCGTTGTCCCACTGGGCCGCGGCGACCGCAGCCCGCCAGTAGGTGCGAATTTATTGGGTGCAGGTTTGAAGCTGATCTTCGGAACGGAATCCATTGTGGGTCAGACTTCAGTCTGACACTGGGCTGACGGTTGAATGTTGCTCCATGCGGGTCAATGTCAGACTGAAGTCCGACCCACAATACATGAGCGAATGAATTATTCATTCGCTCATGCAGGCCGAACGACGCATCTATTCCCTTACGGACTCCCCATCGCCTCGGCATCTTTCCGCAACTTGAACTTCTGAATCTTGCCGGTGGCGGTCTTCGGCAGTTCGCAGAATACGATGGTCTTCGGCGCCTTGAAGTGCGCGAGTTTCTCGCGACAGAAGGCGATGATCTGCTGCGCGCTCACTTCCCCCGCCGTCGGCTTCAAAGTGACGAAGGCACAGGGCGTCTCCCCCCATTTCTCATCGGGACGCGCGACCACCGCCGCTTCAAGAATATCCGGGTGTTTGTACAACACTTCTTCGACTTCGATGGAAGAAATATTCTCACCGCCCGAGATGATGATGTCCTTGGAACGATCCTTGATCTGGATATAACCGTCGGGATACATCACCGCCAGATCGCCCGAATGGAAATAGCCGTCCGCCAGTGATTCTTCGGTCGCCTTTTTGTTCTTGAGATAACCACGCATCACCACGTTGCCCTTGAACATCACCTCGCCCAGGGTTTCGCCATCACGCGGCACGGGTTGCATGGTTTCCGGGTCCATCACTTCCAGATCTTCGAGCACGTGATAACGCACGCCCTGGCGGATGAGTTTCTCGGCATAGGCTTCTTCATCGAGCGCCACCCAGTCGTCCTGCGGCGCGTTGAACACCGCCGGTCCATAGACTTCGGTCAGGCCATAGGTGTGGGTGATGTGAAAGCCGTTGGCTTCCATCGAGCGCAGGATGGCGGCGGGCGGCGCGGCGCCGGCGGTCATCACTTCAACAGTGTGCGGTAACGGGCGTTTATCTTCCGGACGCGCATGAATGATGAAATTGAGCACAATGGGCGCGCCGCAGAAATGCGTAACCTTGTGTTCGGCGATAGCATCGAATATCGGTTTGGCCGCGACGCGGCGCAGACAGATATTGGTGCCGGCGAGGGCTGCGATGGTCCACGGGAAGGTCCAGCCGCAGCAGTGGAACATCGGCAAGGTCCACAGATACACCGGGTGGTGGGTCATGTTCCACGCCATCGCGCAACTGATGGCATTCAGATAAGCGCCGCGGTGGTGATAGACCACACCCTTCGGATTGCCGGTCGTGCCCGAGGTGTAACACAGCGCCATCGCCTGCCATTCGTTATCGGGTAATAGCCACGGAAAGTCGGCATCACCTTCGGCAATAAAATCTTCGTACTCCATGACGCCGATACGGTCGTGGCAAGGCGCATCGACGTCGGCGATATCGATCACCAGCGGTTTGACCTTGGCCATTGCCAGCGCGTCGCGTGTGACATGAGCGAACTCGGTATCGACCAGCACCACCTTGGCCTCGCCGTGATCGAGGATGAACGCGATCGCTTCGGCATCGAGACGAATATTGATCGGATTGATCACTGCGCCGGCAGCGGGAATGCCGAAAAGTCCCTCATAGAAGGCCGGGATGTTGGTGGCGATGACCGCCACCGTGTCACCCTTGCCGATGCCGCGTTTGGCGAGACTGGAGGCCAAGCGCCGACAGCGAGTGAAAGTTTCCAGCCAGCTGAAGCGACGTGCGCCGTGTACCACCGCGAGTCGATGGGGATACACCGCCGCGGCACGCGCGAGCATGCTGAGGGGTGAGAGT
>CAMCBY010000462.1 GCA_945873015.1 Klebsiella pneumoniae | reverse complement strand
CATCTGCGGTGAGCTGCCGCGCAGCTTCGCGTAGTGTTTGAGGCTCGGCCCGATGGTGCCGTAAGCAATTTCCTGTGGCGCCAGCTCATGACAGGCGTAGCAGTTGCCACCGTTGGGTTTGGCCGGATCGTCGCTCCACTGCAGACCGGCGCCGGTCTCGGCAATACGCTCACCCTGGCGATAATCACCAAGGTAGACACCATCACTCGGTGGCTTCAGCGTCGCAACGTTAAGCGCCACCACACGCGCCGCGACAGTCTGCGGCGGCGTGTCGGGGTGAGCCGAACACAAGCGTTGGGTTTCGTCCTGTTCGAGCCGCGCCATGCCGGCCTGGTTTTTCGCGACGAACGAAGCGCGCATGGCGGCATTGATGTCGAGTGCTGCCTCGTCAGCGGCGCCGACGCGCGGTATGAGCCCCGCCAACAGCGCGGCACAGCCGAGCAAATGCGTGATTGAAAAATTCATGCGCATTCTCCTAACGTTTGATCGAAGGCGCCGCCATCACGCCGCCCTCCGCAGTCTTGGCCAGGTACATGCTCAGTCCGACAGCCACCTCGGAGCCGAACTTGAGCTGTGGCAAACGCTGTTGGCGAAAGCAGTCGTGCAAGCGCCAACCCAGCGTCCGCACTTCGCCCTGCGACATGCGATAGACCGGCAACTGCGTGTAGGACTGGCGCGCACCTTCGGCCTCACTGAGTTTGGTCAGGGTCTGCAGCCGGATGCGTTTGCCGACTGCACCGTGACAGGTGGAACAGGCGAAGTCGTGCGGACCGGCACGGTAAAAGAACGCGGCCTTGCCGACGGCATAAGCGCGCTGCTCAGCCGGATGCGACATCGGCACGCGCACCGGCTGGCCCTTGGACGCCTTGGCGATATACGCAGCAAGTGCCTCGAGATCGGATTTGCGCGCACCGTCGCCGAAACGCGTGGCGAGGATTTCTGCGGCGGCAAAACCCTGCAGGCGCGTCATGCAGGTCACCAAACGCATCTCGAGATCTTCTACCTGCTGGGTGTCGTCGAACCAGCGCGGCAGTTGAGCGTAGGCGCCATCGACCACCCCCGGCCCTCGGCCGAGATCACAGGCGGACAGGTTCGCGTTTTTGGGCCCGCGTGGCTGCGTCCAGAGTTCCTCGCCACGCAGTTCCCACAACTCAGCAGGATTCTCGTCGCCGAGCATGTCGCGATAGTCGGCAAGCGCCTGCTCGGTCGATGGTTCCGCCTGCGCGGTTCCAAGCAGTGCGGCCAGCAGCCACACCACCATTCCTGTCGCCTTGGTTTTCATTGACGCCTCGCTCATGGTTTCACGTAGGCATGGCCCTCGCGCGCCTGCAGGCGCGCGATTTCGGCGATGCCGGATGGCACGATGGTGATCTGCGGCAGCACGCGCGCCGGATCGACTTTGCGCGACTCCATCGAATTGCGACAAATACGAAACTCGACGCCTTCAGCCGCGAGCGGCTCGATCAGGAGTTCAAACGGATAGTTGCCGTCATCGACCGCGTCCTGCAGCAGGAAGTCGATGCCGTCGCCCAACGCCACCACCACGATACGTGCGCCGGGGTCGGCGGCACGATGGTTCTTCAGGAGGCGCAGCGCGCGTTTGGCCTGGGAGAGCCCCTCACTGATGTGATAGACGGCGTGCACTGACGTTTGGTCGTCGCCGGCATGCACCGTCTGCGTTACGGCGAAGACCAGCGCAGCGCCGATCAGAAACGCCCGGCGCTTCATCCGATTGCTACTTCGTCAGTACGCGTATCGCCAGCGGTATCCGTCCAGGTGACCTTGAGCTTGTCACCCTTGGCGGCGCCCTTGAAGCGGAACGCCAGAAACGGATTCTTGGACACCGACGGTCCCCAATCAGCGTCGAACACCGGACGACCGTTGCAGCTCGCCGTGACTTTGACAATGTAGTGCGCGGGCACGATGTTGCCATCGGCGTCCTTGCGCTGCCCAGTCTCCATCACATGCGACATCAGGATTTTGACATCCACCTTGTCGCCCATCAGTACAGCGCGTATGCGCATTGGATCAGCCATGATGATTGCTCCCCTTGGTGTCAGCCGCCGCAGCCGCCGAGTGTGACTTTGACGAGTTTGGTGGTGTAGAACGCGCCGGCGTCGGTCTTGACCACGGCATGGATCAGCGAGCTTTCCGCGACTTTCACGCGCGTCGAAACAAAAGCTTCGGCACCGTCAGGGAACGAGAACTGGGCAGTCATCACATGCGGATTTTTTTCCACCAGAATGGCGATGCTGCGCGTATTGGGCAGCTTGCTTTCAATCTCGACCGGTACCACTGCACCGTTCTCGGCGATATCAGGCGCCTTGAACGCAATCTCCGCAGATTCTTTCGCACCCTCGGCACCGATGGCCTTGAGCGCATCGGCGATAGAGGTGGCGCCGAAGGCTGGACGGGCATCGGCAGCGAACGCCACACGTGGCAGCAGACCCGCCGCCAATACCCACGCGGAAATTCCCGCGCCTCCTGCAAGCTGTAAGAATGAACGACGCGTGTGCATGATGCATGGCTCCCTGTATGGCCGTGTGTGGCCTTGTTTAATGCCGGCATGGCTGCGCAGAAATACGCAGGCCATGCTCTGGATATTCAACGGGCACTGGCACTCGCCAGCACCCAACGCAACACTTCAGCTAAATCAGCGTCGCCGATGGCGGCCTGCGCGGGCATCGCCACGCTGCCCCAGTTGCCGGCCCCACCGCCACGTACCTTAGCCGTCAAGCTGGCGAGCGCGTCGGCTTTGTCGGCATAACGTTGCGCCACTGCGTTAAACGCAGGCCCGATACGCACCTGTGCGACGGCATGACAGGCCAGGCAACCATGTGTCTGCGCCAGCGTTTCGCCGCTGCTCGGCGTTGCGGTGGCGGTGGTGGTGGCGGCGGCTGGCACGGCGTGTGCGAAGCTGCGGAAATGGGTGGCGATATCGCCGTACATCTCCTGTGCAAACCCTGCCGGCAGGCTCGATGCCACAACCATCTCGGCCGGCGCACAATCACTCATGCAGGCCGTGTTGTGCACGTCGGGTTTGCCATCCACCGACATAAAACCGTGTTCACGCGTAAAACCATCGCGGTTAGGCATACGCACGGCCGGTAACGATTTAGCATCCAGCACCGCATCGGCCGGCACGATTTCGTTCAGGTTCAGAACATAAGCGGTGACTGCATACACCTGGTCAGGCGTCAGCGTCTTGGCACGCGGGAAGGGCATCGCGCGATTGATGTAGTCCCATAAGGTCGTTGCGTAGTCGAGCTTGCTGCCGACGGTGCGTTGCGGTGAATTGCCCGCCAGCGTGCCGATGCCACCGGTCAGGGCGATGTAGTCATTGCTCTCGCCAAAAAACCCATGGCAACTTGCGCACTGCTCGTCGTAAACAATTTGCCCGTCGGCAACCGAGCCGGAGCCCGGTGGCAGGCCGCGGCCATCGGGGCGCACGTCGATATCCCAGCTCGAGAGTTCAATCTCGCTGACCGGCCGCCCGAGCGTGTGCCAGGGTTGGGCCGCACTCACGTTGATGCACAGCGCGAGCAGCGCCGCCACCACCATCACGCCACGCTCAAAGCTGGACATTGCGCACCTCGCCGCTGGCCATCACCTGCCAGGTCTGAATCGCGTTGTTGTGGTAGAT
>CAMCBY010000461.1 GCA_945873015.1 Klebsiella pneumoniae | reverse complement strand
CGGCGCGAGTTTCGACGATGTGGTCGAGATGGTGACCTATCACATCGATATGCGTGATCTGGCTTTGTTCATCGAGGTCAAGAATCGATATTTCACCGGCCGCGTGCCGACCTGGACCGCCATCGGCACGACCGCACTGGCCATGCCGGGACTGCTGATCGAAATCAAATGCACTGCACGTCTGCCGGACTGAGCATGCGCACTCGCGACCGAAGTCGCAGGCCTGCAATTGTTCACGTTGCTGGCGGCAGAATTGCGGCCGAGGTGGGCTAGTCTGACGACGGCTGCGGCAATGCCAGATCGGAACATGCAGGACTCAAAGACTAACCACGACAGCACACTCGCGCACGACGCGCGCGCGGAGGTCAAACGCGAGCAATGGCAATTGCTGCTGTCGAACGTGCGCGCGTCGACCGTGCCGACTGCCCTGGTCGGTGGCGTGTTCGCGGCGTTTTTCGCTCATTTCGCCAAGGCGCCCCACACCTGGTGGTGGTGGCTGGCGTTGCTGGCGGTGCTGAGTGCGCGCTGGTGGGTGGCGCAGTCGCACGCAAACGGTATCGGTCTGCGTCACGGCCCGGTGTGGTTGCTGTATCTGACCTTGTTCGGCTCGGGGCTGTTATGGGGTGTCGCGCCGCTGGTGGTGATTTATCGCGCTGATGACACCTTGTTGTTTACGGGGGTGTTGTTGGCATCGGGCGTTGCCCTGTCTGCCTTCAGTTCCTTTGGTGTGAGTGTGGCGGCGGTGGTGGCGATGGTGCTGCCGATTGCGCTCGCCAACCTGACCATGATTGCGCTGACCCCGTCCACCGCCTATTACGCGCTCGGCGTCGCCTTGCTGCTGCTGTACAGCCATCAGGCCGTGGTGATGGCGCAATCACGACGGGTGCTCGCCAATCAGATCCGTCTGCGCGTCGAGAACGCGCTGCTCGCTGCGCAACTGACCAGTCAGGCGGAAAAGACCGCCGCCGAACTCGAACGGCGCATGGATACCGAGCGCGTGCTGCGCGCTTCGCGCGACAAGGCCGAACGCCTGTCCGGCACCGACAGCCTGACCGACATCGCCAATCGCCGTTATTTCGATAAGCGTCTCAAACAGGAAATCTCGCGCGCCTTTCGTGAACGCACCCAGTTGTCGCTGATATTGTGCGACCTCGACTACTTCAAACAATACAACGATACCTACGGCCACCCGCAGGGCGATGAATGTCTGAAAGCTTTTGCTCGGGTGCTGGTTGGCTACTGCCGCCGGGGTGGTGACCTGGCCGCACGCACCGGTGGCGAAGAGTTCGCCTTGCTGCTGCCTAATACCGACCACGCGGCCGCCTTGCGCCTGGCCGAGAACGCGCGGTCTGCATTTGATGGCATGGCGATTGTGCACGCCGGTTCGGTGTTGAAGCCCAATGCGACGGCCAGTTTTGGTGTGGCGACCATTGTTCCGAGTCATCTCGAGGCCGGCGACGACCTGATTCTGCGAGCGGATCAAGCGCTTTACCTGGCTAAATCTCTCGGTCGCAACCAAGTGGTCAGCGAGAACACGGTTGAGCGCGACGCGCGTGCCGGTTGATCTCACCGTATCGCGGTAAGGAGTGCTCTCGTTCGCAGATCCTTGGTCATCGCGGCGCTACACTTTTTTGCAAAGGGTCCAGCCTGGACTTGAAGCGAGAACCCACGCATGCCTGTGCAGATGACGATGGCGGACACCGTGACTGTGGAGATGCTCGACGTCGTCGATGCGCATAATCGTATCGTTGGATGTGCGCCGCGCCGCGAAGTGCATCGTCTCGGACTGCGTCATCGTGCTGTGCACATGTTGATCCTCGACGACGAAGACCGCATCTATCTGCAGCGCCGCTCACCGCTCAAGGACGTCGATCCTGATCTATGGGATACCTCGGCTGCCGGTCACGTTGACTGCGGCGAGGATTATCTCGATGCCGCGCGCCGTGAGCTGGCCGAGGAGCTCGCGCTCGACGACGTCGCTCTCGAGGTGCTGTGCGAGCTACCGGCGCGGCCCGAGACCGGTGAAGAATTTGTGCGCGTATTCATCGGCCGCACCGGTGTCGAGCCGCGCCCCGATCCGCGCGAGATAGCCGCCGGCGGCTGGTGGTCGCAGCGCGACCTCGCGCAATGGCTGGTACGCGAGCCGGCGGTGTTCACCGCCACTTTTAAACAGATCCATGCTGAGTTCACCGCGCGCGGCGCGCGGATTGCCCCATGATTGAGATCATGGTGGTTGATGATCAACGACTGGTGCGGCGCTGCATCAGTGCCAAACTCAACGCGGTGGATGATTTCTCGGTGACGGCCGAAGCCGCCAGCGGCGAGGAAGCGCGCGATGCGGTGCGCGCCAAACGTTTCGACGTCATCCTCATGGACCTCAACATGCCGGGCATCGGCGGCCTGGAGGCGACCCGCCGGGTGCTGGCGGTGCGTCCGGAGAGCCGTATCCTCGGCTTGTCGATGTATGTCAGCGGGCCTTACCCCAAGCAGTTTCTACGCACCGGCGGTGCGGGTTACGTGAGCAAAAACACCGATACTGAGGAACTGGTGAGCGCCATCCGTACCGTCAACCTCGGCGAGTGTTATATCAGCGCCGATGTCGCCCAGCACATCGCCACCAGCGACTCCTTGCGCATTCAGCGCCATGGTGTCGAGGCGCTGTCGCGCCGCGAGATTCAGGTGCTGCAGAAGATTGCTACCGGGCTGCCCCACGAAGAAATTGCGCTCAGGCTGTGTTTGAGCGCCAAGACCGTCGCCCAGTATCGCCGCCAGTTGTTGGAGAAACTCGCTGCGCGGAATGACGTGCAACTGGCGACGATCGCGCGCGACCAGGGCCTCGCGGACATCGAATCGCGGCCCGACGAGTTGTAGAGGCCGCGAGCGGGGTCGAAGGCGAGGGCCTTCGACCGTATCATGGTGGCGATGAGCAAGAACGCCGCCGCCGACCGAATTTTCGACCGCAACTGCACGCGCTGCGCGCGGCTCGCCGACTTTCTGCGCGAGGTGCGCAGTGATTTCCCGGATTATTACGGCCGCCCGGTGCCGCCTTTCGGGGCGGCGGACGCGCGTTTGCTGGTGGTCGGTCTCGCGCCGGGCATGCACGGCGCCAATGCCAGCGGCCGCCCGTTCACCGGCGATCACGCCGGTATTCTCCTGTACGCGACCCTGCATGCTTTCGGTTTCGCCAGTGCGGCGCAGTCCGTCGCGGTTGATGATGGCCTGACGCTTATCAATTGCCGCATCAACAACGCGGTCAAGTGCCTGCCGCCGGCCAACAAGCCGACCCCCGCAGAAGTGCGTGAATGTAATGATTTCCTCGCCGCTGATGTCGCGCGCGTGCCGGACCAGGGCGTGATCGTGGCACTCGGGCAGATTGCTCACGCGGCGGTATTGCGCGCGCTCGCCCTGCGTGAGCGCGACTACCGCTTCGCCCACGCCGCCCGCCACCAACTGCCGCAGCGCGGACTGACCTTGCTCGATTCCTATCACTGCAGCCGCTACAACACTCAGACCCGGCGCCTCACCACAGCGATGTTCGAGGCGGTGTTCGCCGAGGCCGCGCGCCTGCTCGGCGCACGCCCATGAACGACGAAGAACGTATGGAAGGCCTGCGCGCCTTCAGTCGTGAGTTGCCGAACGATGCCGGCGTTTACC
>CAMCBY010000460.1 GCA_945873015.1 Klebsiella pneumoniae | reverse complement strand
TTGTGCAGCGCTTCGTGTTCGTTGCTGGCGAGATAATCGGTGACTCCCGACACCCGCGCATGCATGGCGGCGCCGCCGAGTGTTTCGCCGTCGACCACTTCAGCGATCGCGGCCTTGACGATGGGCGGGCCGCCGAGATGAATGCGGCCGGTGCCTTCCACCATCACCGACTCATCGGACAAAGCAGGAATATACGCACCGCCCGCCGTACAACCGCCGAACACCGCCGACAACTGCGGCAGGCCCTCGGCACTCATGCGGCACTGGTGATAGAAGGTCGTGCCAAAATGGCCGTAATCGGGGAATACGCGGTCCTGCTCGGGCAGAAATGCGCCGCCGCAGTCGACCAGATAAAGGCACGGCAGACGATTCTCCCAGGCCACTTCCTGCGCGCGCACATGTTTGCGCACGGTCTCGGCAAAGAAGCTGCCGCCCTTCACCGTGGCGTCGTTGGCTATCAACATGCAGGGCACGCCGCTGACACGGCCGATGCCGGTCACGACACCGGCGGCCGGCACTTCGTTGCCGTAAAGGCCGTATCCGGCCAGCGCCGATAATTCGAGAAAGGGGCTGCCCGGGTCGAGCAGCAGATCGATACGATCGCGCACCGGCAATTTACCGCGCTCGAGATGACGCGCGCGCAACTTCTCGCCGCCGCCCGCCAACGCCCAGCACATCCGCTCACGCAACTGTGCCAGCAAGTGCGCATAGCTCTCGGCATTACGCGTGAAGGTCTGCGAACGAAGGTCGATGCGACTGATCATGGCTGGCGGCAGGGTGCGATTGACACGAGGGTGAATGCGCCCGGACACTGCCTCACGTTTTTATGAATTGCAAGCTTCGGAGTTTTCCATGAGTGCTGATTACAGCAATGCCGCCTGGCCGTATTTCACTGAAGAACACGAGATGCTGCGCACCACCCTGCGCCGCTTCATCGCCGAACGTGTCCTGCCCCACGCCGATGCCTGGGAAGAAAACGGCATGGTGCCGCGCGAGATCATGCGCGAAATGGGCAGCCTCGGCCTGCTCGGCATCCGCTATTCATCACAGTACGGCGGCAGTGAGATGGACACCCTCGCCACCGCACTGCTGGCGGAGGAACTCGGGCGTTCCAGTTATGGCGGCTACGCGGTGACCGTGCTGGTGCATACCGACATGGCGAGCCCGCATCTGCATCACGCCGGCAATCAGGAACAACTCGAGCGTTACATGCCGGACATCATCGCCGGCAAACGTATCGCGGC
Organism: Klebsiella pneumoniae; assembly: GCA_945873015.1. Lineage (GTDB taxonomy): Bacteria > Pseudomonadota > Gammaproteobacteria > JADJYF01. The sequence goes on along the minus strand of CAMCBY010000460.1, from coordinate 2,412 downwards.
GGTGGCGATGACCGAAGCCGATGCCGGTTCTGATCTTGCCGGCATGCGCACCAGTGCACGCCGCGAGGGTAATGAGTGGGTATTGAACGGCGCCAAGATGTTCATCACCAATGGCGTTTATGGTGATATCTATTTTGTCGCCGCCAAGACCGGCGCGGCGGGCCGCAACCGCGACATTTCGATGTTCATCGTCGAAAAGGGCACGCCCGGCTTCAGCGTCGCGCGCCCCTTGAAAAAGCACGGCTGGTTATCGAGCGACACAGCTGAACTGCATTTCGACAACTGCCGTATTCCGGCCGGCAATCTGCTCGGTGAAGAAAACCGCGGCTTTTATTCACTCATGAAAAATCTGCAGAACGAGCGCATTGTGCTCGGCGCGCAGTCGATGGGCGAAGCCTCGCGCGCCATTGAGCTCGCGCTCGAGTGGGTCACTCAGCGTCAGGCTTTCGGCTCATCACTGTGGGACAAACAAACCATTCGCCACCGCCTCGCCATGCGCAGTGCCGAGGTCGAGGCATGCCGCGCCCTGATCTTCAACACCGCCTGGCGTGACGCCCAGGGCCAGCAGGTGACCAAGGAAGTGTCGATGATCAAGGCGCTGGCCGGCACGCTGGTCAACGAGGTGATGTACGACTGTCTGCAATTCCACGGCGGCATGGGCTATATCCGCGAATCGGCTATCGAGCGCATGACCCGCGACGCACGCGTGCAGTCCATCGGCGGCGGCGCCACCGAAGTGATGCTGGAAGAAGTCGCCAAACGGATGGTGCCGAAATAACCACGGCTCCGCTCAATACAAATTGAACCAACAGAAGGAGATCAACCGATGAGTGTCCAGGTGATACTTGAATTTAATGCCAAACCCGATTGCGTGGAAAAGGTCCGCGCATGGCTGAAAGGTGCATTGCCGGATACCCGCGCCTTTGACGGCTGCGTGACCCTGCATGTGATTCAGAATCAGGCAGATCCGACCGGTATCGTGATAGTCGAGCAGTGGGACAGCCGCCAGCAGTACGAAAACTATCTGGCGTGGCGCACTGAGCGTGGTGATATGGAAGTATTCGGCGCGATGATGGCGGGCCCGCCGAACATTCGTTTCTTCGACTACTTCCGGGTCTGAAGCTTGCCTTGTGGGTGCGAATTCATTCGCACCTACAAGCGCGACGTCGAGCGACCGGCCGAGTCGCTCTGCGACATCCGTCCTGGATTGTCATTTGATCAAATAGCAGTGGCGAACACCTCCACGATAGAGGGGGCAAGGCGCCCCTTACCGACTGCACGGTGAATTCCCATGACCCAGGTCAATCACCTCGCGATTTACGCTCCCTAGTATCGAAACCCTGTGGCGCGCCTATGTGTCCAGCGCGACCCGCCGCACGTTATTTCGCTTCTAAGGAGGTCTCTCACCATGTCCAACGCTCACTACGACGTGATCATCATCGGCGCCGGCATTTCCGGCATGTATCAATTGTGGAAACTGCGCCAGCTTGGTCTGTCGGTGCGCGTATTCGAGGCGGGCTCAGGCGTCGGTGGCACCTGGTACTGGAATCGTTATCCCGGCTGCCGCTTCGATTCCGAGTCCTACTCCTATGGCTATTCGTTCTCCAAGGAGATTCTCGACGAATGGGATTGGAGCGAACATTTTGCGCCGCAGCCGGAAACCTTGAAGTACCTGAACTTCGTCGCCGACAAACTCGATGTGCGCAAGGACATCACTTTTCACGCGCGCGTCAAGTCCGCGGTGTTCGACGACAGCACGACCCGTTGGACCATCGAACTCGAAGATGGCAGCAAGGCCGATGCCGGCATTCTCATCTCTGCGACCGGCCCTTTGTCCGCCCCGCAAATGCCGAACATTCCGGGCGTCAGCGATTACCAAGGCGAGGCTTTTCACACCGGCATGTGGCCGCGCGATCCTGACGGTTACGGGCCGGCGAATATCTCCTTTGCAGGCAAACGCGTGGGTGTGCTTGGCACCGGCGCGACCGGTGTACAGGTCATTCAGGAAGTCGCCAAGAGCGCCGGCCAGTTGTTTGTTTTCCAGCGCACGCCGAACTGGTGCGCGCCCTTGCTCAACAGCAAAATCGACGCCGACACCCAAAAAACCATCCACGCGACCTACGACCAGATCTTCAAGCAGTGCGCGGAGTCGATGGGCAACTTCCTGCACAAGAACGACCCGCGCTCGGCGCTCGAAGTGAGCGATGCCGAACGCGAAGCGTTCTTTGAAAAACTCTATGCGTCGCCCGGCTTCGGCATCTGGTTAGGCACTTTCCGCGATGTCCTGACCGACCAGCAAGCCAATGACTACGCCAGCGATTTTATCGCCCGCAAGATCCGTGCGCGTGTCAAAGACCCGCTGTTGGCCGAGAAACTCATTCCGAAGGATCATGGTTTCGGGCTGCGTCGCGT
>CAMCBY010000459.1 GCA_945873015.1 Klebsiella pneumoniae | reverse complement strand
GGACCATCGACCATGATTCGGCACCAACTGATTGAGCAGGTTGGGCCGTATCGCGAGGATCTGTCGCGCGTCGACGATTTTGAGATGGCGCTGCGTCTGAGTCTCGTATCGCGCCCGACCCGTCTCGCAGAAGCGCGGCCAAGCTACTACCGGCGCTGGCATCTCGGTTTGCGTGGCTGGGCCGGGCAACGTTTCGACTATGCGCAGAGTGTCGGCCGCTCACGCACGGAGGAACGCCTCGTGATCCGCGATATGCACACACAACTCACGCTTGCACATTACCTGCCTCGCCCGCAATGGCAACAGCCGCTCGATGAAAACGCCGAACGACGCGCGCGTCTGCGGCACTGGGTGGTGATGGTACAGAAGGCGATGTGGCCTGAAGCACACGTCGAGTTACAGTCACTGCGTAAACTCGGACTCGCCAAACCGTGTATGGATGCAGTCGAGACCGCGTGGGCGTGTCGCGCGTTTTCCGACCTGAATACATTAAGCGAGATGCAGATGCACGCCGGCGAATTAAAAGCGCTGGGGGAGGCGCTCGCCGATATACGCTTGAGCGGCCTCAGACACGCTACGCTACGCCAGACGGTCTACCATTTGCGCGCCGCGCTGCGCGAGCGCGACTGGCGTCGCCTGCGGCTGGGCGCCTTCCTTGCTCGGCGTGCCCTGCTGCCGGCACTGCTGGGCATGAGCAGCACACCCACCCCGTGAGCCAGTTTCGACGCGCATTGGTGCATGCCACGCTCGCGCGTTACTTAGGCATGATCATAAGTTTTGGCTCGAACATGGTGCTCGCGCGCCTGTTGCTGCCAGAAGACGTGGGCGTGTTCTCCATCGGCGCCGCAGTGGTCGCTTTACTGGCGGTGTTGCGCGACTTCGGCGTCACCCGGTATGTCATCCGCGAAGCGGAACTTACCCAATCGAAACTTGATACCTGCTTCGGCTTTACGCTCGCCATCGCATGGGTGTTTGCGCTCGCGCTCAGCCTCAGCGCCGGTGCCATTGCTGCTTTGTACCGCAGCCCAGGCCTCGAGACGGTGCTCTATATCCTTGCCGCCGGCCTGTTCGTGATCCCGTTCAACAGCATCCACCTCGCACTGCTGCGCCGCGAAATGCGCTTTGACACGCTGCTGCGCGCCGAGATTGCGAGCGCACTTGCCAACGCGCTGGTCGCCATCGTTCTGGCGGTGCTTGGCTATAGCTATCTGGCGCTGGCGTGGGGCACGTTTTTTTCGATACTCACGACCATGCTGGTTGTGCGCCTGACGCCGGTTGCAGCGTCACCTGGCTGGCCGTCGCTGGTCGACTGGCGCAGCGTAGCGAATTTCGGCGGTTTGTCGCTGTTGATGAATCTCATCATCCGGCTAGGCGCGCGTGCACCGGAACTGCTGGTCGGTCGCACGCTCGGCATGCACGACACCGGCATCCTGTCGCGCGCCACCGGCATGACCGACTTGTTCAATACCCTGGTGTTGCAGTCCACCGGCCAGGTCGCGTTCGCGGAGATCTCGCGCAAGTTCCGCGCCGGTCTCGCCCTCGACGATGACTATCGCAACGCCATCGCGTATGTCACCGTGCTGAGTCAACCATTCTTCGGCTTCATCATCCTGCTCGCCTTGCCGGTCACACGCACCATCTCCGGACCGAACTGGGACGCAGCCGCGGAACTGCTGAAGGTGCTCGCCATCACCGGCTTTTCTATCCCGTTCTCGACCTTCGGCGGCGCGTTTCTGACCGCCATTGGGCGCATCGATCTGCAATTGCGCATTGAGGCCATTACCACGCCGATCAAAATCAGTGCCTGGTTGCTGGCGGGCCCTTGTGGTTTGCTGGTCGCGGCGCAAGTCTATGTGCTGCTGCATCTTGCGACTTCGGTGTGGACCTTTCGCGTGGTCTCACGCTTGCTCGGTGTCGCTGAGCGCGAAACCCTGCGGCGCGTGCTGCTTGGGCTGCCGGTGAGTCTGTTCGCGCTCTGCGCGCCGGCAATGGCATTGCTGTTCGATGTGGAATCGCGCGTCGGTGCGGTGGCGACGGTGCTCGGCAGCGGCGCGGTGATGGCAGTGATGTGGCTGGCGGCTCTGGTGATGTTCCGTCATCCCTTCGCGGGGGAATTGCTCGCGACCTGGCGCGATGCACGCAGCGCGCGGCGGCCGCGCGCCGAGTAACTGCCAGCGGCGCTCACGCTGCTGTGGTGGGTTATTGCACCCCGGCCTTGCCCAGGAAGGCATCGAACATCAGCAAACTCCACAACAGGGCGCTGTAGTCGCGGCGCCCACTCTGGTGGGCCTCGACCAGGTGACGCAGAAAGGGCTCGTTAAAGAACCCGGTCGCGCGCAGTCGTTCGCCCAGCACCACGCTTTCGATGCGGCCGCGCAAGGCGCCGCGAAACCATTTGGCGAGCGGCACCGCAAAGCCCATTTTCGGGCGATACAGAATGTGTTGCGGCAACTGCGGCTCCAGACATTTTTTAAACAGAAACTTGCCTTCGCCGCCGTGCAGTTTGAGTGATGCCGGCAGGCTGGATGTCCATTCCACCAGTTCATGGTCAAGCAGCGGCACCCGCACTTCGAGCGCATGCGCCATGCTCGCGCGATCAACCTTGGTCAGGATGTCACCCGGTAGATAGGTTTTGAGATCGAGATACTGAACCAGTGACAGCGCATCGTCGGTCGGCGACGCCGCCGCGTGACGGCGCAACACGTCTACCGCGCCATAACCTTGCAGATCACGCCGCAGAGCGGGTGAAAATAATTTTGCGCGCAAGTCATCGCTGAAAATCGAAATGGTATGGAAATAGGCCGCCACCGAATCGCGGGCCAGCGACTGAAAGGTGGTCTTGGCACGAAACATACGTGGTGCCCAGTCGGCCTTGGGATACAGGGCGCCGAGCGGCCCGAAAACCGCCCGCCGCACGTTGAGCGGCACCAGGCTGCGCACGGCCTCCTCTGCCATATGTAGTTTGTAGCGACGATAGCCGGCGTGGTTTTCATCACCACCATCACCGGACAGCGCCACCGTCACACGCTCGCGTGCCAGTTCGCAGACCCGGTAGGTGGGCAGCGCCGAGCTGTCGGCATAGGGCTCGTCGTAGAGGTCGATGAGTTTATCGACCAGTTCGAAATCGTCGGGGCTGACCTGACGGTTGTAATGGGTGGTGCCGAACAGTTGCGCTATTTCCGCGGCATAGCTCGATTCATCGAAACCCGCCACATCAAAACCGATGGAGCAGGTATTGACCGGCTGACTCTGCAATCCCGCCATCATCGCCACCACTGCCGAGGAATCCACACCTCCTGACAGAAAGGCGCCGAGTGGCACTTCCGACACCATCTGCGAGCGTACCGCTTCACGCGTACGCGCCAGCAGTTCGTCGGCGGCGGCCGCCACGCTGAGTTTCGAATCGAGCCGGAACGGCACATCCCAGTACTGACGCGGGGTCTGCAGCGGTTCGCCGCGCCGCAGGCACAGGCTGTAGCCGGGGGCGAGTTTCGCGACGGAGCGATAGATAGTGCGCGGTTCCGGCACGTAGCCGTAGGCGAAATATTCCTCGACCGCCAGCGGATCAATCTCGCGCGCAAGTTCGGGGCACAACATCAGCGATTTTAGTTCCGAGGCGAACAACACGCGCCCATCGGCGAGCCCGGCGAAATACAGC
>CAMCBY010000458.1 GCA_945873015.1 Klebsiella pneumoniae | reverse complement strand
TCAGCTCAGCGAGCAGCGGTGAGGGGTTCATGGCCGAATGCCGCGCGTTGAACAGTGCGTGTTCAGAACGGCAGTTTGACGCCGGGCGGCAGGTTCATGCCGGCCGTGATACCCGACAGCTTGTCTTTGCTGAGCAGTTCCACGCGACGATTCGCATCATTCATGGCGGCCGCCACCAGATCTTCGACCATGCTCTTGTCGTCCTTGAACAGCTCGGCATCGATGCTGACCTTGCGCACATCGTGACGGCCGTTCATGACTACCTTGACCATACCACCGCCGGCTTCGCCAGTGACTTCAGTCGCCGCTATCTCGGCCTGCGCCCGCTCCATGTCGGCCTGCATCTTCTGCGCCTGTTTCATCAGGTCGCCTATTCCACCACGCATGGTTTTGCTACTCCGTAGTTGAGGATGGCGCAGCTACGCGCTCAGCGCCCGGACACATCTTCGATGGTGGCGCCGAAAGCGTCGCGCAGCGCGCGCACGTTCGGATCGGCATCAATGTCGGCCTCGGCGCGCCGCTGGCGTTGTTCCGCCGCCGCCAATTGCTGCTGCGACGGCGTACTGAGACCGGCATCGTTGCCGACCGTCACATTGATGACGATTTCACCGCTGTATTTATCCGCCAGCGCCGCCTGCAATGTCTCGACATGGCGCCGCGCGGCGAGCTTTTCAAACTGGGGCGCGATCACAAGATCGATGCGCCGCCCGTCAAATTGTGCGACCGCGCTGTTGCGCGCCAGTTCACGCGCGAGTCCGACCACGGTCAATTCGTCGACCACCTGCGCCCAATCGAACTGCGCCGGCAGGTTCGCCGGACCAGTGGCTCGCGGCGCGGCGACGGGCGACGGTTCAGCAGCCAAGGGCGGCGGCACGGGCGCTGGTTCAATGCGGGCAGGCTCGACGGGCACCGCGCTCACGGGCGGCGCCGTGGCCGGCGCGGGCGCGGTACGTTGCAGCGGCGGCGCTGCCGCGGCTGGCGCATGCGACATCGCCGGTGCTGACACGCGCGCGGCTGACGCACTGCGCGGTGCAACGGCCGCCGCGCCAACAACGATACCTTGCGGGCGAAACGCCAACATGCGCAACAGCGTCATTTCAAACGCCGCCTCGGCATCGGGACTCATGGCCAGATCACGCCTGCCGGTCAAGGCAATCTGATAGAGCAACTGCACTTCCTCGGCCGGCACACGCGCAGCCAGCGCCGCCACCCGCGCATCGCCTTCCAAATCGCCACTCTCGCTGCCCAATACCTGCACCACCGCAACGCGACGTAACAACGACGCCATCTCGGCCAGCACCTGAGCGTAATCCGGCACGTAATTCGCCAGTTCACGCGCCGCCGCGATCACGGCGTGAGCATCGCCGTCGGCAATCATCGCAAGAATTTTCACCACGCGGTCCTGATCGACCGTGCCGAGCATCATCACCACTTCGTTGGTATCGACCTTGCCGGCGCCGTGGGCGATGGCTTGATCGAGCAGGCTCAAGGCGTCGCGCACGCTGCCACCGGCGGACTGTGAAATGAGGTTGAGAGCGCCGTCTTCGAAAGCAATGCCTTCAGCGGTCAACACCGTGGCCAGGTGCTGGGCGAGCAGACTGGCGGGCATACGCGTCAGATTGAATTGCAGGCAGCGCGACAGAATCGTCACCGGCAGCTTTTTCGGGTCGGTCGTCGCGAGCAGGAATTTGACGTGCGCTGGTGGCTCTTCCAGGGTCTTCAACAAGGCGTTGAAGGAGTGGTTGGAGAACATGTGCACTTCGTCGATGAGATAGACCTTGTAACGCGCGTGGGTGGGCGCGTACTGCACGTTGTCCAGCAACTCGCGGGTTTCATCGACCTTGGTGCGTGAGGCGGCATCGACTTCGATTAAATCGACAAAACGGCCCTGGTCGATGGAAGTACAAGCGCCACACACACCGCAAGGCTGGCTGCTGACCCCGGTTTCGCAATTGAGGGCTTTGGCGAGCACCCGCGCGAGGGTGGTCTTGCCCACGCCGCGTGTGCCGGTGAACAGATACGCGTGATGCAGGCGGCCGCTGTCGAGCGCATTGATCAAGGCCTTCAGCACATGCGCCTGGCCGATGACCTCGGCGAAGTTGTGCGGCCTCCACTTGCGTGCAAGGACCTGATAGCTCATGTGGCGTCGCTCATCACTAACACGCGGGATGTGCACCGGTTGGATGCGGCGGACCGTCGGCCTCGGCCAGATGGAAAGTAAGGCGGCGAACGTGCCAGCCACACCCCGGCACCCACAGTGACTGCTACCGTTGCTCCCTTCCGGGCCTGGCGGGGTTTACAGAGCTGCGCTGCGAGGGGACCGACACGTTCACCATTGAATCGTATCTCGGGCGCGAGTGTACTACAGGTCGACGCGAGCGTGGTGCGTTTGCGGGTGATGAAAGCGTGTGGCACGCCGCTGCGAATTCGTTCGTATTTTGAAGGTCGGACCATCATCGTCCATCCCGGCACGGAACGTGTGATTGGAATCGTACCTGCCATCCTAGCCCGCACAGGAGAGCCTGCATGCTGATTGGTGTCCCGAAAGAAATCAAAAACCATGAATATCGCGTTGGCCTGACCCCCGGCAGCGTGCGCGAATTGATTCATCACGGCCACCAGGTGCTGGTGGAATCGGAAGCCGGCGCCGGCATCGGCATGCACGACTCCGACTATCGCGCAGCCGGCGCTGAAGTAGCCAGTGTCGCGGACGTATTTGCCCGCGCCGAGATGGTGGTCAAGGTCAAGGAGCCGCAGGCGGCGGAAATCGCGCGTCTGCGCGCCGGCCAGTTGCTGTTCACTTATCTGCATCTCGCGCCCGACCCTGTGCAGGCGCGAGGTCTGCTCGCCTGTGGTGTCAGCGCGATAGCCTACGAAACCGTGACCGACCCGCGTGGCGCCCTGCCCTTGCTGGCGCCCATGAGTGAAGTGGCGGGCCGGCTCGCGGTGCAGGCCGGTGCCCATTGTCTCGAAATGGCCCAGGGCGGCGCAGGCGTCCTGCTCGGCGGTGTGCCGGGCGTGGCACCGGCCAAGGTGGTCATCATCGGTGGTGGCGTGGTGGGCGACCATGCGGCGCAAATGGCCAGCGGGCTTGGCGCTGACGTGAGCTTGTTCGACAGGTCCCTGGAGCGGTTGCGTCATCTGTCCGACAAATATGCCGGCCGCGTGAAGTGCGTGTACTCCACGGTCGACGCTATCAGTCTCGCCGTGCGCGACGCCGACCTCGTCATCGGCGCCGTGCTGATCCCGGGTGCCACGGCGCCCAAACTCGTCACGCGCGTCATGCTCGAGACCATGAAACGCGGCGCGGTGGTGGTGGATGTTGCCATCGATCAGGGTGGCTGTTTCGAAACCTCTCACCCGACCACCCACCAGCACCCGACCTTCGTCGAATGCGGCGTGGTGCATTATTGCGTCGCGAACATGCCGGGCGCAGTGCCGCGCACCTCAACCTTCGCCCTCAACAACGCAACTTTGCCCTACGTGGTGGCGCTCGCCAACAAGGGCTTGAAGCGCGCACTTGTGGACGATGCCGGTCTCGCTGCGGGCCTCAATATCCACGCTGGCCGAGTGACCTGCGCGGCGGTAGCCACGGCGCTCGATCTCGCTTATCTGCCACCGCACCAGGCCTTGTCGGTTTGACGTGCGGATAGCGGCCGAAATTGATCGTGCCCCCGGTGCGTCGCTTT
>CAMCBY010000457.1 GCA_945873015.1 Klebsiella pneumoniae | reverse complement strand
GGTGGAGAAGCGCGGCCTTGCGAATTTGCGCACCGCTGCCGATGCCCTGCCGGTGTTGAAAGCGCCGCATATCGAAGCTTTGTTTTCAGGTCTCGGCGTGCTGTCGCCGGTCGAGCTCGCGAGTCGCTTCGAGATCTACGCCGAGCAGTACATCCTCGCCATCGAAGTGGAAGCCAAGCTGGTGGTGAGTATGGCCAAGACCGGCATTTATCCGGTTGTGATCAAGTATCTGTCGGATCTCTCCAACTGCCTCGCCAGTCTGAAGTCGCATGACATTGATCTTGACACCTCCTGCCTGACCGCCATCACCACGCCATTGGCGGCCATGACCGACAAGACCAAAACACTGAGTGCGGCGCTGACGCGTCATGACTTCGGCAGCATCGAAGAGCACATGCAGTTCTGTGCGCAGACCATTCGGCCCTTGATGGACGAAGTACGTCAGTATGCCGATGCCCTGGAGGGCGAGGTGGCCAACGATCTGTGGCCCTATCCGACCTATCAGGAAATGCTGTTCATCAAGTAGCTGCGCATTTCAGTCGGCAAAAAAAAGCCCCGGACCTGGCCGGGGCTAACCCTTGTGGAGGGAGGGAGACTTCGAGGGACCGCGATGTGCTCAGGCGAGCTTCATGGCGGTGAAAAACTGTTGTTCGCCGCGACGCACCAGCACCACGACCGGGCGTTTTTTGTCGCGTGCATTACCCAGCGCTTGTTTGGCTGATGGTGCATCGGCGACTTGGGCGTTGTTGACGCGCACGATGACGTCACCGGGTTTGAGGCCACTGTCTTCGGCCGCGCTGCCATTCTTGACGCCCACCACCAACGCGCCGCGCACATCTTCATCGAGATTGAGTTGCGCGCGTGCATCGCTCGACAACGCACCGAGCGCCACACCCAACTGCTGGTCGAGATTGTCGGCATTGCCACTGGCAGGGTTGTCGCCACTGCTGGCAACATCGTTCTGCGCGTTGCGGTCGATGACGGTCGCGAGCCTGTCCGCTTTGCCGTTACGTACGATGTCGATGTTTACCTTGCTGCCGGGCTCGGCCTTGGCGACCGCCTTGCTGAGATCGCGCGCGTCCTTGATGGCCGTGCCGTCAAATTTAAGAATCACGTCGCCGACTTGAACGCCGGCACGGTCCGCCGGGCTGTGCTCGACCACCGCCGCCACCAGTGCACCGCCGACATCTTGTACGTGCAACGCTTCGGCCATGGCGGCGCTGACCGCCTGGATCTGCACCCCCAGCCAGCCGCGTGTCACACCGCCGTGGCTGCGCAGTTCACTCACCACCCGTTCCGCTTCATGGGCCGGAATGGCAAAGCCGATGCCGATGTTGCCCCCGTTCGGCGAATAAATCGCAGTGTTGACGCCGACCACGCGACCTTCGGCATTGATGACCGGGCCACCGGAGTTGCCGCTATTGATGGGCGCATCTATCTGCAGATAATCGTCATAGGGGCCCGCTTGAATGTCGCGACCACGTGCCGAGATGATACCGGCCGTGACGCTGCCGCCGAGACCGAAAGGATTGCCGATGGCGACCACCCAGTCACCGACGCGGGCCTTGTCGGAATCGCCGAAAGCGACGGTCGGCAGTTCGCCTTTGGGCTCGACTTTGAGCAACGCGAGATCGGTTTGAGCGTCGGTGCCGACCAGTTTTGCCGCGAGTTCGCGGCCGTCAGTCAGCGTCACTTTGATTTCATCCGCGCCGTCGATGACATGGTTGTTGGTGACGATGTAACCGCTCTTGTCGATGATGAAACCCGAACCGAGACCTTCGACCTTGGCGGCAGGGTCGGACGGCGGCTGACCATACGCGAACGCGCCGGGGCCGAAGCGGCGGAACATCTGACCCATCGGTGAGTCCGGGTCGAGTTGCATCGGCCGACCATTGATGCCGGCGACCTTGGCGCCGCTTTTGACCACAGCAATTTTGACCACCGCCGGTTGTACGTCCTCGATGACGTCGGCGAACTGTGGCTGGGCGAAGGTCGCGGCGGGTGCCGGCATGGCCGGCGCAGCGTGGGCAGAAGGCCACGCCACCATGCCGAGCGCGAGCGGCACAACAAAGGCTGCCGCGCGTCGGGTGTCACTGTGGAGAATACGTGCGATGGCTGCTTTCATGGGCTTGCTCCTGGACAGTCGCTGTTGAACTGCCGGCAAGCTTAGAAGCGCGTCCATTACCGGCCGCTGTCCTGCTGATTAATTTTTCGTAATGTTGGTGGGGCCTGGTGCGGGTAGGCGCGACCGGGGAAGGTTGGCACAATGCGCCGTCCCACTGCTGCGCCGCGCAGCGCCGAGTGGCCCACCGCCAGGAGTGCAATCGTGCATCTGCTCGTCGTCGAAGACGATCGCGATACCCGCGAGTTCATTCGCAACGGACTTCTGCAGGCCGGCCACAACGTCGACGTTGCAGCCGATGGCCGCGAAGGTCTGTTCGCTGCCACCACCCAACAATTCGATTTGATCGTGCTCGATCGTATGCTGCCGCAGGTCGATGGCCTGACGGTATTGCGTACCTTGCGCGCCTCGGGTTCGCGCGTGCCGGTGTTGTTGCTGTCAGCGCTCGGTGAAGTTGATCAACGTGTGGCAGGTCTGCGCGCGGGGGCCGATGATTATCTGGTCAAACCGTTTGCTTTCAGCGAGCTCGAAGCGCGTATCGAGGCGCTGGTGCGCCGCACCGCGCCGGAAGGGCCGACCACACTTTTGAAAGTGGGCGATCTTGAACTCGACCTCATGACGCGCGGTGTGAAACGGGGTGAGGTCAGTATCGAGTTGCAGCCGCGAGAATTCCGGCTGCTCGAATATCTCATGCGCCACGCCGGCCAGGTGGTGACGCGCACCATGCTGCTCGAACACGTGTGGGACTATCATTTCGATCCCCAGACCAATGTCATCGACGTGCACGTGAGTCGCCTGCGCGCCAAGATTGACCGCGGATTTGAGCCGCAGTTGCTGCACACCGTGCGCGGCGCCGGCTATCGCCTCGCGGTTGAAGGCGGCACCGATGGGGTTTGACGCGCCGCGAGCGGTCGGTGCGCGCCTGGGCGCGTTGTTGCGCACCAGTGCGTTTCAACTCACGCTGTTTTATACCGGCCTGTTCTCGATGTCGGCGGCGCTGCTCGCGATGTTTTTCTACTGGTCAACGATTGGCCTGTTGCTGCGTGAGACCGACGCGACCTTGAAAGCGGAAGTCACTGGCCTCGCCGAGCAATATATCGAACATGGGCTGCAGCGCCTCGCGCAGGTCATCTCGAGTCGCCTTCGCAACGATCAGTCGGGTGCCATGTTGTATCTGTTCACGACCCCCGACAACCAGCCGCTGGCCGGCAATCTGCTCGATTGGCCGGTCATCGAGGCCAACGTCGATGGCTGGGTGGAATTCATCCATCATCGCCCCGATGGGCGCAACGTGCCGGCGCGCGCGCGCGTTTTTCTGCTCGGCGATGGTTTTCATTTGCTGGTCGGACGCAATATCGAACAGTTGCAGCAGTTGCGGCAGGTTTTTAATCATGCGCTGCTGATTGGCGTCGGTTTGACCTTCGTACTGGCGACCGGTGGCGGGCTGTTGATGAGCAATCGGCTGTTGAAACGGGTCGGAACCATGACCGCCGCAACCGGCGATATCGTTGCAGGGCAACTCGACCGGCGTCTCGAGATTCGTGGTTCGGGTGATGAGTTCGATGAACTCGCGTCGCGCGTC
>CAMCBY010000456.1 GCA_945873015.1 Klebsiella pneumoniae | reverse complement strand
GCGGCACACACCGCTGTCCACAGACTGTAGATGACAATCACCTGGCGCGAGATGCGGCTCGCAAAGGTGCGATGGGCGCGGACGGCGAGTCCGAGATTGACGGCGAGAAAGGCCACCCAGAACAGCATCCAGGTCACGCTGACGCCTTCCACCGAGTCGAGCATGCGGCGGAACTGCGAGACTCCGAACAGCAACGAACAGCCCGCCTGCAGCACGAACAGACTGTCCGCCACCAGGCGCGCGCGCCCGGCGGTTGTCGCCACTGCACTCACGCCAGCGCGATCAGCGCAGTGCCGGTGGTTTTGACCTCACCATGCTGATTGCTGGTCGAGATCTCGACCAGCACGCAGCGCTCACCGTCTTGCTCACGTTTCTCGGCGACCCGCGCGCGCGCTGTGATCGCATCACCGATGCGGGTCATGGCCATGAAGCGGGTCTGGAACTGGCGAATCGCGGACTGCGGCACCCATTGCGTCAGCACCCGACCGCTATAGGCCATCACCAGCATGCCGTGCGCGATGACGTCATCGAGGCCTGAGGCCTTGGCAAAATCACTGTCGACGTGCACCGGATTATGATCGCCCGACGCCCCGCAGTAGATGGCGAGGGTATGCCGGGTGACGGGCGGCATTACCAGCGGTGGCAGTTCGTCGCCGACCGCGATGGATTCGAATTTTGGTAGAGTTTTGTCGTTCATGCTCTCACGCCCAACGGATGACGATAGTACGGTCGAACTCGGCCACCGCCTGCCCATCGGCATCGGTGACAAAATTGCGCTGCACGAGAAACTGCAGCGCGCCGTTCTTTTTCTCGTAGATATCGAGCAGCTCGGCGCTGAACGTCAGGGTCTCACCCGCGTAGGCGGTGCGGTGATAGGTGAAGGACTGTTCACCGTGCAAGACCTGGCCCAAGGGAATGCCGAGTTCATGAAACCAGTCATAGGGATCGGCGCGTTCCATTTCCAGACAGAAAAAGAACGTGGGCGGTGCCGGCAAGCTGGGGTGACCGGCAGCGCGCGCGGCCTGTTCGTCGCTGTATATCGGGTCGCTCTCGCCGATCGCTTTGGCGAACAGACGCAGACGGCCTTTCTCCAGTTCCGCGGTGAACGGCGCCTGGCGGTAGCCAATGAATTTGTGATCGATCATGAAGGTCCCCTGTGATTGGTGTCGTGGAAGCAATGTCCGATGAAGATCGGCCCTACAGGTGTAGGTGCGAATTCATTCGCACATTCAATCTCTCACGCACTGCCGCGAATCTTGCGCAAATCCCGAATCAACTTGCGTCCGAGCGGCGCCAGCAGATCGGGCACCAGCCGATAGCCCCACCACAACAGGCGCGCATAGGCCGGGAACACGATCAAGGCGCGGTTGCGTGCGACACCATCGAGAATCCTTTCGGCCGCCTCTTCCACCGAAACCTTCTTGAACGGAATGCCGGCAATAAGTTTCTCGCGCGAGGCGTTCACCACTTCGGTCGCGTTGAAGATATTTGAATCGACGAACCCCGGGCACACCACACTCACCCGCACCCCGAGATCCTCGCCCTCGGCACGCAGCGCCTGGGACAACCCGACCACCGCATGTTTGGTCGCGCCATAGGGTGCATTGGTTGGAAACGGCACCAGGCCCGCCAGCGAAGCGATGTTGACGATATGACCGCTGCCCTGCGCCGCCATGGTTTTGTAGGCCGCATCGCTGCCGTAAATCACGCCCATGAGATTGATGTCGATCACGCGCCGCCATTGCGCGATGCTCAAATCGCGCGCGTCGCCGGTGATGGAAATGCCGGCGTTATTGAACATGAGGTCGAGGCGACCGAAGCGCTCGGCGGTGCCCTTGACCAGCGCCGCGACTGCCTCGGCGTCGCAGACATCGAGCGCGACAGCGCTGGCGCTGTCGGGACACATCGCATTGATGGCCGTGGCGACTGCCTGCGCGCCGTCGAGATTGACGTCGCTGACCACCACGGTGGCGCCACGCCG
Source organism: Klebsiella pneumoniae (assembly GCA_945873015.1). Taxonomy (GTDB): domain Bacteria; phylum Pseudomonadota; class Gammaproteobacteria; genus JADJYF01. The sequence continues at coordinate 1,726 of CAMCBY010000456.1, read as the reverse complement.
CCCGAGTTCCAGCGCCAGTGCCCGCCCGATGCCCGACGCACCCCCCGTGATGATGCACACCTGTCCGCGTTGCTGCATGCCCCCTCCCCTGTGCCGCGCGGCCAATCCGCGCAATCCGTTATGATGATAACCCCATCGCCCAAGGCCCGGAGCCCCGCATGAGTGAAACGCTTGCCACCGCCATCGCCGAGGTCCAGAACAAGCTGCGGCTCAGCCCGGACAGCGCCTTGGTCAGCTTCCAGACCGCCTCGCGTCTCGGCGCCGGCTTCCGTTCGGAAGTCAGCATTCGCCAGCACGCGCTGGTCATCGATGAACCGGCTGCGCTGGGCGGCACCGACAGCGGGCCCAATCCGATCGAAATGCTGCTGGCCGCGCTCGGCGCCTGCCAGGAGATCACCTATCGCGCCTATGCCACCGCGCTCGGCATTCCGCTCGACACCGTCTCAGTGCGCCTGACCGGCAATGTCGACTTGCGCGGATTTTTCGGCGTCAATGACGCGGTGCGCGCCGGCTTTCAGAATATTCGTGGTGAAGTGCATATCGCGTCGTCCGCCAGCGCCGCCGATCTCGCGCGCCTCAAGGCCGCGGTCGATAGTCACTGCCCGGTGCTCGACATGCTCTCGACGCCGGTGCCCGTCACCCTTGAACTCATTACCGACTGAACAGGACAACATCGTGAGCCTATTACCCTGCGTCGAAGTAGAACCCTCCAGCCCGGCCAATGCGACCGTCATCTGGATGCACGGTCTCGGTGCCGACGGCCATGACTTCGAACCGGTGGTGCCGCATCTCGATCTGGCAGCGGGGCTCGCGGTGCGTTTTGTCTTCCCCCACGCGCCCTCCATCCCGGTGACTCTCAACAACGGTTTCGTGATGCCAGCCTGGTACGACATCCTCAGCCTGGAACTGGAACGACGGGTGGACGAAAAACAGTTGCGCGCATCGAGCGCAGCGGTTGGCCAATTGGTCGCACGGGAAAAGGATCGCGGCATCGCCGCTGAACGGGTGGTGGTCGCGGGGTTTTCCCAGGGCGGCGCGGTCGGCTTTGAACTCGCCTTGAGCTACCCGGAAAGGCTCGCCGGTCTGATTGCGCTATCCACCTATTTTGCGACCCAGCACAGCATCGAGCCGCATCCTGCCAATGCCGGCCTGCCGGTCATGATCGGCCACGGCAGTGCCGACCCGATGGTCGATGAGCGTTTCGGCCGACAAAGTGCCGCGCGCCTGCGCGAACTCGGGCACCCGGTCGAATACCACAGCTATGCCATGGAACACAGCGTCAGTATGGAAGAGCTCAAAGACATCGGACGGTTTATCAGCGCCTGCCTGGCGACTTGAGCGCGATATCGCACCGGCAGGTCGTTCAGCTCATTGTGGGTCAGACTTCAGGAAGTTCTGATTAAGTGTAGCGAGCATGGCCGCGCGCTAGGAGCCGCGCAGAGAGCGACGAGACATATCAGATAGATAGGTGAGGAGCGAGCGAGCACGCGACACCGCGCGCGGCCAGCGCAGTAGCTTAATTAGAGCTTCCTTCAGTCTGACACTGTCGTGAAAACCTCCCGCCGCCGCTCCCCCCTGAATGTCAGACTGAAGTCTGGCCCACACAAGAGCACGTGCCGACGCTCAGTTTGAGACCCACACCCAATGAATTTGCACCTACACCTGTAGGTCCGATTTTAATCGGACATTCCGCCCGACCCTCAAGCCATCAAATGAAAGCTGCCGA
>CAMCBY010000455.1 GCA_945873015.1 Klebsiella pneumoniae | reverse complement strand
AAAGCGTGCGAGCGTGTTGCGCCGTGGCGCAACGACGCAGAAACCTCCCTGACAACGATGCTGACGGTCAGTGCAGTTTGATCAGCCGCAATTCGCCCTTGATCAGGTCGGGCACGATCAGATCAAGGCTGTCGCTACTCGTTATCGCGCAAAAGTCGGCTGGGCCCTTGAAGTCGGCGGCGAGGGTTTGTCTGCCTTTGGCAGGATCCCACGAGAACAAGGTGCCAGACACCCAGTCGGTGACCAGCAAACTACCGTCAGCGGTTTGATATAGCCCATCAAGCTTGCCTTGATCGTCGGCCAGCGTGGCGACCTTGCCATCGGCATGGAGGGTATACAGGCCGCGCGGTTCCGCGGCATCACCCATGCCGGCCAGGAGCAAACTGCCGTCTCGCCCTGGATAGATGCCGTTGGGATTGGTCGAGGCGCTGCGCGCTATCTGGGTGACTGCGGGTGTTTGTGGGGTGTCGAGGAAATCCGCAGGTTGGATCATAAACACCGCGTCGAGGCGGTTATCGGTGACATAGAGCGTATCGCCTTTGACGGCAACGTCATTCGCGAATTGCGCGCCGGGCAGCGCGAGTTTACGACCCTTGCGGGTATTCAGGTCGAACACCCAGACGACATCGATATCGCTCACCCACAGGCGTTCCCCTTGGACCCAGACGCCTTTGGGCTTGTGTAATACGTCACCCGGCCCGGGCAAAAAATTCGGCTCGATCATTTTGCCGTCCAGACCGACTTTACTAATGCGGCCCTTGCCGTCTTTGTCGGCGGGTTTCAGCGCCGAGACAAACTGGCTGACGTATACAGCCTTGCCCGCTGGTTCACAGCCGGCCGATTCCGGGAATAAAAACCCACCGACTGCGGTGTCAGACACCACCTTCATGTCGTCGGCGTGCACAGTATTCGCAGGCAGTAAAAACGCGAGCAGGAGCAGGTGGACGAGCATCTTGCATTTCATAGGGATCTCCCGGAGAAGTACGTCGATTGTATTGGCGTCGCATAGGCAGACTTATAGCCGCATTCGCCGGCGCGGATTAGTCCCCAAAATCGCAGGTCGGCGTGGTCTGCTTCCGGCTGCGCACACGCACTATTGTGACGCGGCGCTAATTTCCGGATTTTCTGAGGGAAATAGGCTCGATGTGTAGTCTGTTTCGGGACCATCCGGTATAAAATCCGGGTCAAGATTTGAGCATTTTTCACAGATGCGCGCCGTTTGCCCGGCGAGCGATGAAGTAATCGAACCGCCCAGCGCCGCCGGCGCCCGTATCGCGGAGAAAGGAACAGCCCTCAATGCCTGCCAATTGGATAACTCGACCTCGACATGCCCCTCAAGAGATCACCAGCGCATGGCCCGGTATCACCTATCCTTCTGCCGATGGCCTGCAGGTGCGCGCGAGCTTGAATGGCAAACGTTACAGTCGTTATTACAGCTACAACTCCTTCGACGGCGATGTGGCGGCCACGCACCACGCCGCTGCAAAGTGGCGCATGGAAATACTGGCTGGTCGTAAATTCAAACTGCGCGGGAGAGGCCCTTACGAACACCGACAGCAGCGACGTGCCGACGGAGTCGTAGAGCACGCCATCGTCTGCCGGGCGCAGCTTCCGGATGGCCGCCACACGCAGGTGAAATTTTTTATCGGTACCGAGAATACGGTTACCCAAGAGCGTCGTCGGCGCGCGCAATTACGCGCCGAAATGTGGTGGGGCCAATACCGCCGATGGTACGAAGATGGCGGCCGTCATCCGATGGATAGACCCTCTGCTGAGCCAGCGCGCCGCGACCGGTGATCACTGCAAATCACCGATAGAGAACCAAAGCCGAGGTTGGCGTGGTTCCTCATCGACTGCTGCCATTAACCCCACAGCGTGTTGGCGTCGACCCCGGATTGAGCCGGCCTACCGACGCAGGCGAGAGCCGGCAGTTTTCGCTGTAAATTTGGCAGTGGCGCCGCATCCGGAGTCGTCGTGCAGGCTCGCTGGTTTTCGGATACGCCCCCAGAGTTGCGCCTGCAACACAGCACCAAGACCCGGCCATGCTTTGAAATCGGCATAGGTGCGGCCGACAGCAATCTTGTCACCGCGTATCTCAAGCACCGCACAGAAGGGCAACTCCCATTCGGCTCCGCGACTCGTATCAATAATGGCCGCCTCAACAATGGGCGACTACGCCGCGCGACGGCGGATCAGCCGCACGGGCAGATGTTTCAGGCCGCCGACGAAGCTTGATTGCACGCGCTCGACTGGACCTGTGATCTCTATTCCGTCGTAACGCGCCAGCAGTTCTTCCATGGCGAGTCGAATCTCAAGCTTGGCGAGTGGCCCGCCAAGACAGAAATGTGGCCCGCCGCCGAAACCGATGTGCAGATTCGGGTGACGGGTGATATCGAACTTGTAGGGTTGGTCGAACACTTCCTCGTCGCGATTGGCCGACGGAAACCACAACATGAGACGGTCGCCGGCGCGGATAGTGCGGCCACGCAGCTCGGTATCGCGAGTGGCGGCCCGCATAAGGGAGATAACAGGGTCGGACCAGCGCACGAATTCCTCGACACCCAGCCGCAGACGCTTGGGGTCTTCGCGCAGCAGTGCCATTTGCTCCGGGTTGCGCAGCAAGGCCAGCACGCCACCGGAGAATGCATTACGCGTGGTTTCGAATCCGGCCAGCATGAGCTGAGTGCCGTTGTGGGCGATCTCTGACTGGGTCATGGGCTGGCCACCGAGTTCGGCATTGGCCAGCGCAGTCAGTGGATCGGAAAACGGGCAGCCGCGCCGTTCGCTCGCTTTGCGCTGGCTGTACTCATAAAGGAGCCGATAGCCGTGGCTGACGGTCTCGGCGGCACTGCCCTGGCGGTATTCCGGATCAGTGCCGCCGATGGCCATCTTGCCCCAGCCCAGCAGGGCATCCCAGTCTGAGGGCGGCAGAGCGAGGATGTCGCAGATCACGGCCATCGGAATGCGAACAGCGAGGTCGCCGACCAGATCAATTTCACCGTGCTCAGGCAATTCATCGAAGATTTTCGCGATCAGTGTCCTGGTTCGAGCCTCGCCATCGCTCAAGGCTTTCGGCAGAAAGGGCTCGGCCATCACTTTGCGCATCTCGCCATGGCGGGGCGGGTCGATGGTCAGTACGTTCTCGCCGACACCCATAGCCTGTTTGGCGACCGCCGACATCTCGGCGTCGACAGCTGGCATCACGCCCTCGCGCTCTGAACTGAAGGTTTCTGGTTCGTTCAGGATGCGCTTGAAATCCGCATGTTTGAACACCGACCAATAGCCGCGGCCATCGGGACTCGACGTCCAATGCACAGGGTCTTCGGCGCGCATGCGATCGAACAAGGCGTAGAAAGCGTCGGTTGCAAAAAAGGCCGGGTCGTTCAGTTGGGCGTCTACATTCATGCCTGCTTCTCCTGTGGGTGTATCTGTGCGCCACAGTCTAACCACCACCCAGCGCACAGTCTTGCCGGAAACACGAGTGGAAATTGCAGATTGGTCTGCGCCTTCGCCCGTGAACCATGTGCCTGTTTGCGATATTGCGCAGGGCGCATGCCGGTGACGCGGCGCAAGCTTGCTTTGAGATGGCTTTGACTGCAGAAACCGAAATTATGCGCGAGATCGGCGAGAGACATGCTGTCATGCTTCAGCGCGGCAAGCACACGTTCGATGCGCACGCAGAGCGGTACGCAGGATACTGAAATACGCTCAGTT
>CAMCBY010000454.1 GCA_945873015.1 Klebsiella pneumoniae | reverse complement strand
ATAATGCAAATTCATCTGGCCAATCCGCGCGGCTTCTGCGCTGGCGTCGATCGCGCCATCGGCATCGTCGAACGTGCACTCGAACTGTTCGGCGCGCCGGTCTACGTGCGTCACGAAGTTGTTCACAACAAATATGTGGTGGATGGATTGCGCGCCAAAGGCGCAATTTTCGTTGATGAACTGAACGAAGTGCCGGACGACGCGACTGTCATTTTCAGCGCCCACGGTGTCGCCAAAGCGGTGCGCGAAGAAGCCGCTCGTCGCAAGCTGCGGGTGTTTGACGCTATTTGTCCGCTGGTGACCAAGGTGCACATGGAAGTTGGCCATTACCAGGGCGAGGGCCGTGACTGTATCCTCATCGGTCACGCCGGCCACCCCGAGGTGGAAGGCACGCTTGGTCAGTATCGGCACGGTGATGACGGGCGCGGTGGCATGTATCTGGTCGAATCGGTCGATGATGTGCGCCGCATGCAGGTCAAGGACCCCGAATTCCTGGCGTTCGTGACCCAGACCACGTTGTCCATGGATGACACCGCCGAAATCATCGACGCCCTGCGGCAGCGCTTCCCGAAGATCGTCGGCCCCAAGAAGGAAGACATCTGTTATGCGACCCAGAATCGCCAGGATGCGGTCAAGCGTATGGTGCAGAACTGCGATTTGATTCTGGTGGTCGGTTCCCAGACCAGTTCAAACTCGACTCGCTTGAAAGAAATCGCCGAGAAACAGGGCATTTCTGCTTATCTCATCGACAGCGCGGACGAGATCCAGACTGCATGGCTGGACGGCAAGAAGAGTGTTGGCGTGACCGCTGGCGCCTCGGCGCCGGAGGTGCTGGTGGAGCAGGTCGTCAAGACGCTGCGCGACCGTGGTGGAATTTCGGTGAACGAGATCCCGGGCATCAAAGAGCAGGTGGTGTTCAGCCTGCCGCGCGAGTTGGCCAAGGTTGAGGAAGTCGCGGTCGATTAAGTCGGCTCAGCCTGCCAGTTGGGTGCAAGGCCTGTGGCCATGCGCTCCTTCAACAACACCCCTCTGATTGATTTTAGGGTGCCGGCGCGCTTTCGGGCGGCGCAGCGCCCGCTTCGCAAAATTCTGCAATTTTTGCCTGTGCGTCGGCAATACGCGCGTCCAGCGCTTCCTGGGTCAGATCGGCGACTTCGCCCTGGTCATTGGTGTAGCGCAAACGCAGGGCGCGTGGCTGCTGAAGTTGTGTCAGGCGCTCGTGGGCGGTCGCGCAGTTCTTCTGTTTGGCGGCCTTTTGCTCAGGGGTGAGTTCCTGCGGTTTTGCCGCCTTGTCGGTGGCGGAGGGCAAACCGCCGCCGGGCTGAGCCGGTGGCTGGAAGGGTGCCGCTGCGCCGTCCGGCGCGGTAGGTGGTTTCGAATAGCGCGGTTTGATGACCTCGGCTTTGGCGTCTTTGGGTGGTTTCTGGGAAAACACCACCCGGCCGTTTTCATCGATGGACTTATAAACTTCTGCCGCCGCGCCGCTCATGTGCAACACCAGCACCATCGCGAGCAAACCCCCTGTCGACAGTCGCGCGTTCATTACTTCGACCAGCAAATCGCGTCGCTGGTCTCACTGCCCTGCGCGCCCTTGGAATCGAGGGTCAAATAGCCGCCGCAGGTGTCGTCCAGCCAGGGGCTGACGGTGGTTATCTTGAGCAGGTAGCTGGTGGTGATGCTGCCGCTGCCACCCGCCGCAATTGGATTGGCCAGGCTGTAGTGGGCTTCGTCCGAGGCAGGTGTGGTCGAGCTATAGCCGAGATTACGCGCGTCGGTCGCATAGGAGTTGTTGTCGAAATAATAACGTTCCTGACGCGCGGCGACTTCCATCAGGAAGGCTTTGCCCTCGGTACGTTTGGCGCGGTCCACATAGGCCTTGTAGGCCGGAAAAGCCACGCCCGACAGGATGCCCACGATGACCACCACGATCATCAGCTCCATCAGCGTAAAGCCGGACTGGTGCCGCCGAAATTCGACACCGGTCATCGCTTGTTTGTTCGTCATGGGGTTCTCCGTGCCTGGCCCACCCATTATTGGGTGTTCCGGTATTCGCGCCAAGATATCTCGCCGTCGGTGATACCGCCACGGTCTTTGACGTTCACGGCATTCTGGTTGTCGGTGCTGGTATTGATATAGGCGGTACCCATACCGGTGCTGGCCTGTATCGAGCCACTGACATCGACTTCGCCGTTGATCTTGGCCGCGTCACCACCGACCACCGGGCCGAAGTGGATAGCGGGTGCCGACGCCATACCGAGCCCGAGGTCGACGTAGGTCGTCGCCTCCTTGACCGTGCCTTCCGGACAGGTGCCGCCGCAGAACGCGTTCTGCGTGCCGATGTTGGCGTCGGGCAGCGCGGTGCCGGTTTCAAAGGCGAGTACGTAAAGTTTACTGCGGCCCTCCGAAGTGCACTGGTTGAGGCTCGGTGTGAAGGCCGCATTCAAGATCAGGCCATCGAACAGCGTTGAGCGGTTGGGGCTGCGTTCGGAAGGCGTCGGCGAGGTGAACAAGTCATAGTGCCGCTTCCAACCGCCTGCCGTGACTACCGTGTCCTGCAGGGCCTTGAAGGTGGTGTCGGGGGCGCCATCGCCATTCAGATCAAGGTCGCCGTTCACCCGCACGCGCGCATTGGTGACGTCGGTCAGGCCGCCGACTGAGACTGCCGTCGCCGAGGCGGCGAAACCCGAGCCAGTGAGCGGGTTCGGATCGATGAAGCCATACAGACTCTGTTGCGTGGTGCTGAGCTTGTCCGCTGCGACCAGGGCACGGCCACTGCCGGCGATGACCCAGGTACGCAGGCGCCTGTCGATAGTCACCGAGGGCTGCGCCAGGAACGGCTGGTTGGCCGCCAGCAACTTGAAGGGCGCACCCCAATCCGCCGGGCTGGGTTTCTCACCCACCGACAGACGCCACAGCGAACCGACGTTACCCGTCGCGTTGCCCACCGAGCCGAAGTAGATAGCCTCACCCTTCATATCGAGATCGAAATCCGGCACCACGGCGTCGCCGACGAAGGTGTTGTTCTCGTTGAGTTCGGCAAATCCGCTGGAGAAGGGGCCGGCGGTCACGCGCGCACCATCAATTGCCACCAGATCGCCGCGACTCTTCGCCAGCTTGGTCAAGTCATAGGCGAACAGGCGTGCCTTCTGGGTCGATGCACCGGTACCGATATCGGTCGGACCGGAGCCGAACACCAGATACCAGGAGTTGGGTGAGGATGTCTGGGACACAGAGCCTGGCTCTATCGGATCGCCTATCGGCAACACGGTGGGTGACGAGGTGGTCAAGTTCAGCGTATTGGGATTGAGCTCAGCGAGCACCGTCGGCGGAGATTCCGGATCGGTGATATCGAGAATGACATAGGCGGATTTCGTGGTTTCCGCGCCGTTGGCCGCAACGGTGCTGTCTTCGTTGACGTCAATGGAAATCTTGGTCGCATCGCTGCCGCCGCCCAGACGCATGCCCTGCACGAGAATCGTTCCCCAGCCGCCCGGATGCACACCGTCTTCACCGTCGTCGGTAAAGACCTTGGCGTCGAAGATGCGCGGTGTCTGATCCATGGTGAACACATGGGTGTAATCGGTGCGCGCACCCCATTGCAGATGCGGGAGCAGATTCTTGGGGATATAGGCCCACAGTTCTGCGCCCAGCGGATGTTCGGTCTCACCGCTCCTTTTCAGCAGGAACTGCCGTATCGGTTTGTCGTCGTCATCCTTTTCTGTG
>CAMCBY010000453.1 GCA_945873015.1 Klebsiella pneumoniae | reverse complement strand
CTCGCGATCGTCACTTTGCCGCTGGCCGCACCGCGCAAGATGCAAGATGAGCTGACACAGATGATGCTCGGCGCCCATCAGGTGTTCAGCGCTGCCGGCACGGCACTGGTCGGCGGCCATACCGGCGAGGGTGCCGAACTCGCCCTGGGTTTCGCCATCAACGGCTATATCCAGGAACAGCAGTTGCTGCGCAAGCGTGGCGCGCAGGTCGGCGATGTTCTGGTGTTGTGTAAAGCGCTCGGCACCGGCGTATTGTTGGCGGGCATGATGCGCGGCGCCTGCCGCGCGCGCTGGCTGGACGCAGCGGTGCACAGCATGACGCAGTCGAATGGTCCGGCCGCGGCCGTATTACGTGCGCACGGTGCGGGCGCGCTGACCGACATCACCGGCTTTGGCCTCGCCGGCCACCTGCTCGAAATGCTGCGCGCGGGCGCGCTCAGCGCCGAACTGTCTTTGTCGGCACTGCCGCTGCTTGACGGTGCCGTGGAACTCGCTGCGGCCGGCATCGAGAGCAGTCTCGCGCCCGAAAACCGCAAAGTACTGGGCGACATCGAGACCACCGCCGAGCTGCAGCAGCATCGCCACTTCGCCTTGTGTTTCGACCCGCAGACCAGCGGCGGTTTGTTGGCCGCGCTGCCGCCGGCAAACATTGCGGCCTGCCTCGCCGCACTGCATGCCGCCGGTTATGCGGATGCTACGGTGGTCGGCACGGTGTTGCTGCAGACGCCCATCGCACGCCTGCACCTCACGACTTGAGCGCGGCGCCCAGGACTTGCTCAGGCCTTGGCCATCGCCACCAGGGTCTGCCGCACTGCCGTCAGCGTCGCGACCGGTGCCGCGAACGCGATACGCGCGATGCGCGTGTCGAGACGCAGATTGATGCCCTCGCCATCACAGCCGACCAGCTCAGGCGTCACACCCGGCGGCACTTCGATCCCCGCCACCGTGCAGTAATGGCGTATGGCTGACGCATGATCCTCGTTCATATGCGTGACGATGCCGCGCTCGGCATCGGCGTCAAAGGGATTGGCCAGCACGGTGGTGTCCGGCTCGAACCAGTAAATCGCGCCAAAGCCGCCGATGTAGCGGATGCGGCGCGGTTCGATGGCGTAGAAGTCAAAATCGTGGGTACGGTCGTAGTCAGCCGACTGCGGAAAATAGCGGTAGTACCGCAAAGCCAAGGCACGTTCGTGTGCCGCCAGGCGCCGCGCATCACCCAGCACCGTAACGCGCCCCGCCGCCTGCAGATCGGGTTCGCCGCGGTCGAACACCGTCAGCGAAACACGAACGTCAGCGCGGATATTCCTGGTGTGCTGCGCGATCGAGGCAATCAGGATCAGAGGCCGACCATGCTGATCGAGGCAATAGGGCACCACCGAACCAAAAGGATAACCAGCCACATCGACCGATACGGTCGCCAGCACCCCGTCATAACAGCGGCATAACAGCTCGCGTGCCGCCGCGGCGGCAGCGGATTTTGTATCTCGGGTAGTCATCAATTCCTCGGCTTCGAGCGGGCGGCGCACTCGCGCCAGTATCGTTCAAGCAGGCGCCGCGCGCCAAACCGGGGATTGCGCGGGCCGTGCAGGTGCGCATTGATCGACGAGCTGCTTGCCGCGCCTACCAATGTAGGTAGGAATGAATTCGCGCCTACAGCGGGCGGTAACGGTCGATGATGCCGTCAAAGCGGCGGAAGTCGAGCGGTTTGGTCAGATAATCGTTGAAGCCGATAGCGAGGGCAGCGTGGATATTGTCGGGCATCGCATCGGCCGATACAGCCACCACCGCGATGTCGCGCGTGTCACTATTGGCGCGCAGCGCGCACAATGCCTGGCAACCGGACATCCTCGGCAGGTTCAAGTCCATGAGGATGAGGTGCGGACGCTCGGTGCGGGCCAGCAGTAAACCTTGTTCGGCAGTGGCCGCTTCGATGAGCGAAATGCCATCTTTGAGACCAAGAAACTTGGCCACCAGACGCGCGTTCGCGGCATTGTCCTCGACATACAGGATTTTCATCGGTGCGACTCGCGGGCTGACACGCAGGCTGGTGCGCCGGGCAATTGCCTCGACGGGCAGCGTCCCCGGATAATACCCATGCTCGGTGCGCTCGTTATAGACAGGGCGACCGGTAATTTGCCGCAGTTCCATCAACAGGCGACGAAACCCCGGCCATGACCCTGAGCTCTCCGCCCGACTTTAATCCCGATACCTACGCGGGCCTCGCCGCGATGGTCGATGCGGCGCCGCTCATGATTGCCTCGCTCGGCCCCGATCAGCGTTATCGACTGGTCAACGCCGAATACGAACGGCAGTGGGCCAAACCCCGCGACTGGTTCGTCGGGCGCCACATCGCCGACACCCTGCCGGACACTGTCTATCGGGTCATCGAGCCCTATCTCGCCACGGCCCTGGCCGGCACTGCCGTTGACTTTGAGTACCACGGCCACCAGGTCGAAGGCGAACCGGATGTCTTACGCGACCTGCGGGCGCGCTATACACCCAACATCGTCAAGGGTCAGCAGGACGGCATCGTCGTCGTCATCGAAGACATCACCCGTTATCGCTCAGTGGAAAGATCGATGCAGACTGCCCAGCAGCAGTTGCACGACATCATAGATAACGTGCCGGTGTTCATCGCTTATTACGGTGCCGACTGGCGCTATCAGTTCGTCAATTACGCCTATGAGCACTGGTATGGCCAGCCGCGCGAGTGGTTCGTCGGGCGTACCGTACAGGAAGTGCTGGGCGAAGAAATCTTCGCTCGCCTCGAACCGCAGTTGCAGCGCGCGATGCACGGCGAGACGGTCAATTTTGTATTTCAGCGTGTCTCCCCCGACGGTCGCGAGATCCGTATTCTCGATACTCACCTCATGCCCGATCGCGGAGTCGATGGTGTGCAGGGTATCTACTCCATGGTCACCGACGACACGGAGCGACGTCTGGCCGAGGACGCAGCGTTGCGCGCGCAATGGGAGATGCGCGCGGTGGCAGATAATCTGCCGGCGCTGGTCGCCTATATCGACGCCGATCTTCGTTATCGGTATGTCAACGCCGGATTCCTCACCTGGTATCAGATGCCGGCGCACGCCTTCATCGGCAACAAAGTCGCCGACGTGGTCGGCAAATCTTACGCGCTGACCGGGCCATTGATGGACCGTGCACTACAAGGCGAAAGCATCGACTTCGACTATCTGCGTCTTAACGAACGTTTTACCGATCCCGAACGCGTGATGCGCGTACGGCTGCTGCCCGATACGGTGGCCGGTCGCACGCGCGGCTTTATTGCACTGCTCGAAGACATCACCGATGCGCGCCGCGCCGAACAGTCACAGCGTCAGGCCGAGCAGGAGTTACGCGCCGTCATCGACGCGATTCCGGCACTGGTCGCCGCTTTCGACATGGAGGCGCGCTTCACCTACGTCAATCGTCAGTTCGCGGTCTGGTACGGCCAACCCGAACAGTGGTTTCCGGGGCGCCGCCTCGAAGACCTGCTCACCCCGGAGCTGGTGGCACGCGTGATGCCGCCAACGCAGCGCGTGATGGCCGGTGAGCGCGTCAGTTTCGGCCCCAATGGCCCGACCATTCGCCCAAGCGATGGAGCTGAGCGCTATTTTCGCGTTGAATACTCGCCCTTCATGGACGGCGAGGTGCAGCGCGGTTTCGTCGGCATCGCACAGGATGTCACCGAAAAGATCGAGACCAACCGCGCGCTGCAGGAACAGGAGA
>CAMCBY010000452.1 GCA_945873015.1 Klebsiella pneumoniae | reverse complement strand
TTAACGCCGCAATGATCTTCTATAGGTGCGATTTTAATCGCACATTCGAGATGCTGCAGATGCAGCAGGCACGACATTGAATGTGCGAATGAATTCGCACCTACGTACAGCTTATTCGTCGCCCTTTTTGCCCAGCAAACCCGCCAGCGCCGCAAACGGTTGGTGAGTGGCGACGGGCGCGCCGCCGGCCTGACCTTTGGCCGGGCCGAGTTGCTCGAGCAGGCGCGCATGTTCGTTGTCATGACAATAGATGCACAGCAGTTCCCAGTTACTGCCGTCGCCCGGATTGTGATCGTGGTTGTGGTCACGATGATGAACGGTCAGCTCCTGCAGATTGACGCGCGTGAATTCGCGCGCGCAACGGCCACAGACCCACGGATAGAGTTTGAGCGCCTGTTCGCGATAACCCCGCGCACGTTCTTCGCTCTGGCGCCGCGCCTGGGCCACGACCTGATCGAGTTTGGCCTCGTCGAGCGGGCCGCGGTTCTTAGCCATCAGCGGACCAGCTCGGCAATGTTTACATCGCCTGCGCGGCGCAGGACGACCTTATTTCCGACCTGATTTTCTGCGCTGAAGGCCGCGAAACTGGCTGCGCTGCCATCGGTGTTGGCGACGAAGCGTAAGCCGCCGTCGGTGCGACCATAGACCAGCGCGCGGGCCGGCTGCTGCTCGCGGTCATAAATGACGGTATAGGTTTCGATGGTGCCGCTGCCAGTGGGGTGTTCGTCAATCTCGACCGGGCCGGCACCGGCTTCGGGGTGGGCCTCGTCTTCCATATCGCAGCCACGCAGATCGGCGCCATTGGGCGTCACGCCATATAGACCGACGGCATATTTGTGCATGAACCAGCCGAGCGCGGTGGTCATGCCGCTGCGGTAGCGGCCGCTGGCCAGGGTCTCGGCCATCGTCGCGACGCCGTGCAGGGCGTAGTTGCTGCCCGGACCGCCGAAAAAACCGAGACCGCCGGTCAGGGTCAAGGGCCGTGGGTCGCCGTCCTCGAGGCCGAGGGTATTACGTGCAACGGTCACCGCGCAGGGAAAACAGCTATACAAATCGAAACATTCCACTTCACTGGCGCGCAGTCCGGCGCGGCTCTCCGCTTTTGCCGCCGCCTGTTCGAGCGCCGGGCTGCGGGTAAAACGTTCTTTCTGCACCATAAAACGCTGTTTGTCTTTGGCGAAGCCGCCGCCTAAGAAATAGACCGGCATGCCAGCGCCGTCGCGCAGGCTCGCGGCGCGCTCGGCGGTGGTGAGAATCACGGCCGCGCCGATGTCCGCCATCACCAGTGACACCATACGTTTGGTATAGGGCAGCGCGATCGGGCGATTGTCGGCACTTGGGGTGGTGATGGCGCTGGCACTCAAGGGCGCACGGGTCCAGGCATTCGGATGGCGCGCCGCCACTTCGCTGAAGCCCGCCCACATGCCACCGACCTTGGCCAGCCACTGCTCACGCGTGAGTCCTGATTGCGCCCACAGCGCAACCTCGAACAACGGAAAGCCGTGGATAGGCAAGGACAGGCCATGACGCATTTCGAGTTCGTTACTGCCGACCGCGTCTTCCTCGCCATAGTCGTCGGGGATGCCCTGGATCAGGGCCTGCTCGCCGCGCACGGCATCCTTGCTGCGTGGGTAATAGGTCTCTGCACCGACCAGCAGCACGGTCTCGGCTTCGCCGCGCGCCAACAAGCCGGCGGCGCGATTGACGTACTGCTGCGGCACCTGGCCACCGATGCCGGACAACTCGATACGGCGCGGCGCGATGCCGAGACGCCGCGCGAGTTCCTGGCCCGGTTGGTGGGGCACGCGGCTCTGTGGGCGCACCACCAGAATGGTATCGATGCTGGCGAGGGCACCGATGCCGGCCTGGGCGGCGGCATCGCGCGCGGCGCGCTCCATCATGTCGATGGGTTCCATGTAGGGCGGGCTCGCCTGCTTGGACTGTGTGACCTGGCCCCAGCCAGTGATCATGATGGAGGTCGGCATGGTTTTCCTCAGGGTTACAGCGCGGGTTGCAGATCTTCGACGCGGCGCGCGAGCCGGTCCAGCCACACCACGCGCACATTATGCAAACTGACCTTCGCCTCGAGTTCGAAGTGACCAAAGGCCTGGCCGCGCGCGGCGGGCACTTGTTCGGTCAATTCAAGACCGGCGCGACCGTGATAATAGATGTAACCGGTGTGTACGAGGGTGAGCGGCTGGTTGCGTGCATCACGCAGATGGGCGGTGACTGAGCCGGCCGGGTAACGTGCCTGGAATTGCGCCGGTGTTTCACCACGCACGAACAGCACCATACGCACACCGGCACTGCGCGCCACCATGGCTTCACGCACCTCGACCACCTGGTGGCCGATTTCGATGTCGAACGGCGCGACCGGTAACGCATCGGGCTGCTGCGGCAGCGCACCGGCGACCGCGAAATAAAACAACAAAGTGTGCATGACGCGTCCTCCCCGGCTAGGAGTATACGAAAGTCGGGGCGCACAAGCGCCGCGCAGCACACTCCAGCAATCCCGCCGGCGCGCGTGTGGCGACGAATTCATTCGCACACTCACCGCTGCGGCGGTTAATCTATGCCCGCGCGGCCAGGCGCGATCACGTCCGGCCGCTGTTGAAATGAACGTTTGCGGAGGATGCACCGCGGCCCGCGCGACGGGACCGGCGGCTCACCATGACAGATAACACGCGTCGCGCTGGACGCCGCGACCTCGAGTCGGTCGGCCAGGCGCTGGCAACATGGCTGGCGCAGCGGCCAGGCTACGCTGGCGCTGTGATTCACGACCTTGCGCGTCCCGCCGGTGCGGGGCTGTCCAACGAAACCTACTTGTTTGAATGTCAGCTTGGGCGACGGCGCGAAGCGCTGGTCACCCAGGTCGGGCCGGCCAGTGGCGGTCTGTTCCGTGACTACGATCTCGGCGTGATGGCGCGTGTGCAGCAACGCCTGGCGGAAGTGTCTTCGGTGCCGGTCGCCAAGGTGCGCTGGTTTGAGCCCGACACGCAGGTGCTGGGTTCGCCCTTCTATGTCATGGATCGGGTGCGCGGCCAGGTGCCGTCGGACAATCCCTCCTATCACAGCGGCGGCTGGCTGGCGGACTTGCCGGCTGCGGCCCAGGCCGAGTCCTGGTATTCCGGTATCGCGGCGATGGTCGCGCTGCATCAACTCGATCCGCTGGCCGATGGTTTCGAATTTCTAATCGACGCGCCGTGGGGCATGGCGCTGGATGCCGATCCGTGTCTGCGTCGCATCGAACAATGGCGCGACTTTCTGCATTGGGGCGCAAGCCGACCGCTGCCCGTGATTGAGGCCGCGCTCGATACGCTGCGCGACAGTCGGCCGCCGGCTGGACGCATCCGCGTGCACTGGGGCGACGCCAAGATCAGCAATTGTGTGCTGGAAGACAACCAGGTGCGGGCGCTGCTCGACTGGGAATTGTGTGGGCTGTCCGATGCCCAGGAAGACCTCGCCTTCTGGCTGCTGCTGGACTGGGCGCAGTGGCGCTCACTCAAGTAACCGCGGCTGCCCCATCTGCCCTCGCCGCAGGCGACCGTGGTGTATTACGCCGCGCTTGCCGGTCAGCCGCAGCCCCATGTGCTGTGGTGGTTCAAGTTTGGCCTGGTGCGGCTTGCGATCATCTATCACCGCTTTTTTGAACGTCGCATCGAAGCCGGTCGCCTCGCTGCCGACCAGGATCTGGCCGCACTCAATCCGATGTGCGCGCTGTTACCCGAAGTACTCGCACTGGAAGGACTGCCATGA
>CAMCBY010000451.1 GCA_945873015.1 Klebsiella pneumoniae | reverse complement strand
CGGCGCAGCTTGTCCAGCACCTTGCGCAGGTCGATATGTTTGCGACCGCCGAACACATAGGACACTCCCCGCGCCTGCAGAAAAGCGAGGTAATCGTCAGACACCGATTCCGCGAGCACCGTGATGACGTGTTCGCCATCGACATGGTTGACCTTCCACGTGAGTTTGCCTTGCGAGTCGATGGCAATCGCATAGGTCTTGGCGTCGTGCGGGGCGACATAGTCGGTGCGCGGCATGATGGTCTGTTGTTTGCGCACCGGCACCCGCGCCTTGCCGGCATAGGGCGCCATTGAAATACGCCCGATGATCCACGCGTCGTGCGCCAGCGCCTGGTGGGTGCGTTCATAGGTATCGTAACCACGTTTGGCCATGTTCCAGCGGCGCGTGACGATGCGACCGTCGAGCGACGGAATCATGTGACAGATGACATAAGGCGGTTTCATGCGGGCTCCATCGTAGTCGGGCAGGGTGATGCACCGATGTTAGTCGAGCTTGCCAACCAGGCGTCAGTGCGCGCGTGGTGTATGTGAGGCGTCGCACCGAAGTCCGCTCCGGCAGCGCAGATGCTGCTTGTCATGGCGCGCGGACGCTGTGCCGACCGTCCCGCGGCGGCCAACACTCCACGCATCAAAAAAAATCTCGACAACGCCCACCGACAAGCAACGAGCACGCACATGAATTACGAACAAAGCGACACCTTCGGCATGTACAAGGTCAGCCACGATGGCACGCCGGGACCGGATGTACGGGTCAGGCCCGGGCCCGGCATGATGGGGGCCAATACACTCATCGGTAACGATGTCTTTAATCACAAGGATGAAGAACTGGGCGACATCAAAGAGATCATGCTCGACATGTACAGCGGTAACGTCGGTTATGCAGTGCTGTCTTTCGGCGGTTTTCTCGGCATGGGTGAGAAACTCTTCGCGGTGCCGTGGAACGCGCTCAAACTCGATACCGAGCACAAGCGCTTCGTCTTGAACGTGGAACGGGAGCGACTGCGGGACGCGCCGGGTTTCGACAAGGAGCATTGGCCGAACATGGCTGACCAGGCGTGGGCGAGCAAGATTCATGAGTACTACGGCACCGCACCTCGGCATGAGACTTTCAACGCCTGAAGCCTGACGCTGTCGCGCAGCTTTTGCCGCCACTGCCCTCGCCACGGTGAGGGCAGTGGTATGACGCGTGCGCCGCCGCGCTCCAGCCAGGTGGTGTCTGCTGCTGGTCTCGAACCAGGGCATGGGGCCCCGCGCCGCTTCTAGTCTTTTGCCGCTGCCGCCTCACCACCGGTGTGCTGTGGCGCGCCGATTTCCGTTCCGCCGCCGCATGCCGCACTATTGGCAGTAGATACATTGACCACGTCAGCCCATCGGGCGGCGGGTGGTGTTGGGAAGGGTCACAAAGTCCGGCCGAGTGCCACCGCATTGCGCGCGCTCACACGCCGTGCAATCGTGTGACCCGTGCGTTGTCCCGTTGCCGTGGGCGCGCGTCGCATTTTGACAAGGGGGAGCCATCGTGGAAAACGTTGCTATTACTGGTCTCGGCGTGATCTCGTCCATCGGCCAGAGCCTGCCCGCGTTTAATCAGGGGCTGCTTGCCGGCAAGGTAGCGGCGAGCGCCGCGCCGTGGAAAGAAGGGCACCAGAATATCTGGATGTCACTCATCGAGGGCTTCGACGCCTCGGCGTGGATGGAAGAGCGCGTCATACGCAATTCAACCACGTTCTCGCAATACGCCGTGGCGGCCGCGGCGCAGGCGGTGAAAGACGCCGGTATCGAAAACTTCGACCCGTTCCGCACCGCGGTGGTGATCGGCAGCGCACTCGGCGGTGTCGACTCGCTGGCCGATGATCAGGCGCGGCTCGATGAGCACGGGCCCGACGGCATATCGCCGAAGTTTATGGTCAATTCCCTGCTCAACATGCCGGCCGCGCACATTGCGCTGCGCTACGGCCTGCACGGACCGCAACTCGCCATCGCTACAGCCTGTGCCTCATCGCATGATGCGATGGGCATCGCGGCGCGCATGATTGAAGCGGGAGAAATCGACGTTGCGATCACAGGCGGTACCGATTGCGCCATCAGTCCGCTGGTGTTCTTCGGTGCGCGCAACAACCGAATGTTCACACCGCAGCCCGACCCGTACAAAACTTGTCGCCCGTTTAATGTTGACCGTTGCGGCGTGATGCTCGGCGAAGGCGCCGGCATATTTGTGCTGGAACGCGCCGACAAGGCGCGCCAGCGCGGCGCCACCATTTATGCCCGGCTGCGTGGTTACGCGACCATGGCCGATGGTTATCACCCGTCTTCGCCTGAGCCGGAAGGGCGCTGGGAACAGCGCGTGATGGAAGTTGCCGTGCAGAACGCGCAATTGCCTGGTGGTGTCGACAGCGTCGACGCAGTGGTGGCGCATGGCACTGGCACGCCGGTCGGTGACATCGCCGAACTTGCCGCACTGAACCGCATCTATGGCACGCGCGCCAAACCGCTAAGGGTGATGTCGCCCAAGGGCAATTTTGGACATCCGCATGGTCCGGCGGGTGCCATGGGACTGCTGGCAGGTTTGTTCAGCATGCAACAGAACGCATTGATGCCGACCGCCGGTACTTATGACGAGCGCGAACTCATGGCGGAAGTCGGCAAGCTGCATGCTGTGATCAAAACGCCGGCCGAAGGACGTATCAATACCTTGCAGGTCAATGCTTTTGGTTTTGGTGGGCAGAATTCGTCTTTGGTAGTGACGCGCGAGTAAGGGCGGGCGCGGAACCCTGCCGCATCGCTGCAGTGATGTGCCGCGCGACGGTACGGCAGGCCTGCTAGGCAGGCATGAGCAAGCGTAAGCTGCCGCAATGATGAGCGATGTCCGGCCACGATGTGATGTTCAGCGCGACTTCAATCAGCGTTGCCGGTTCGCAGTAGAGCGCCAGATCACCGCCACGCGTACACAAGGCACTCGCCAACTCGCCAACAGCGGGTGCGTGCCCGACCAGCAATAGGCGATCGGCATCGGCTGCCTGCTCGCGCAGCGCACCCAACATATCATCGAGATTGGCGTTGTAGAGGGCGTCAATCGCGACCAGCGCGGGTTGTGCGCCCAGCGCGTCAAGCACTTGCTCGGCAGTCTGACGCGTACGCGCGGCGGTCGAGCAGAGCACACGTTGTGGAACCCAGTTTCGCGCCAGAAGGTAATCGCCGATGGCGCGCGCCTGCCCTCGCCCCGCAGGCGATAACGCACGCTCAAGATCGCCAAGCGCAGATGTCGCCGGCAGGGCGATTGCGTGTCGCAGCAGCAACAGAGATTTCATCGCGCCCCCTCAAGTCGGCTCATACCGAAGTGCACCGCAAAGATGGCTGAAACTGCGCGGCCTCGCCAGCCCGCATCGGCTGGCGCGCTGGTGTTCGGTCGGGTTTCACCGACCAGCGCCGCGCCGACCGCCTGGCGAGCCCGTGCGAATATCGGCGCTTCACGCCGGCTGCCTGGCTCCGCCTTATTCGGCAGGCGAGGCGAGCCCTGGTTTGTTCTGTCCCCAGCGATTGAAATGGGTTTTGGTCGGCGCGGGGGCGCGAGTCACCGGTCCGAACTTGCCGAGCGGATACCCGATAGGGATCACCGATACCACCCCATAGGACTCCGGGATGCCAAAAAATTCATGCATGTCGTCTTCGAACATCTGATGCATGGTGGTCAGACTGGCACCCAGCCCGAGCGCACGACAGGCCAGCAGGATGTTCTGTACGGCCGGATAGATAGAGCCATAGGACGGTGG
>CAMCBY010000450.1 GCA_945873015.1 Klebsiella pneumoniae | reverse complement strand
GTACGCAATTCAGAGCTCAGGTTCTGCTGCTCGTTCTGCTCATTATCGTTAAGCGATAACTTGTACAGCGCGATAGGCTTCGGCAGGCCGGTTGCCAACGCCGACGGTTGCACGGGCTCGAGCGCGGGCGGCACGACATCAAACGCATCAGGCTCGGCAAAAACCGCTTGAAACGCTGCGAGGCGCTGCGCACTCTCGGCTAACGCGAACTGTTCGGGCAACTCGATGATTTCGGGTAAACGACCACCGACTATCGGTTGAATATAGAACGCGCTGCGCGGCACTTCGTCCTGACCGCTCTGCGCGCTTATGAGGTGCAGACCCTGCTCGTCTTCGTAGCTCAGCGCGCTCTGTTGCGCGGCAGGGGCTTGACCCGGCGCCGCATAAAAACCCTTCAGCGCGATCTCGCCGTCCGGGGTCTGAATAACGAGGGCGTTGCCCTGTTTCTCAATGGTGACGGGAGTCTTCTGATCCGGAGAGACGATGACGGTTTCGCCCGGCTGAACATCAACCGAGTCACCGGGTCTCACCACCACAGTGCGTGGCACGCCATCGACTCCGATGATTTTCAGCAACACTTCCATCGAGTTCTCCGTGCGACGCCTAACCGGCGCCGACTCTCTCCACTGCGCCAAAAGTGACGGCAGCCGACCATCTCATGTTCAAGGCCGACCGTCGCGGGCGACATCTCAATTCCAGCACGAATAATTGTGCTTGCAAGGGCAAGTGTGGGCTACTTCTCGCAAGCCGTAACCATCAGCGCTCATGTAAAGCATTGTCACGGGTTTTCAGCACCGGCTTGAGCAGATACTCGAGAACAGTCTTGTGTCCGGTCAGCACTTCCACTGTCGCGACCATGCCCGGGATCACCGGCAACGGCCCCTTCTTTCCGTTCAGCGCCGCCGAGTCGGTACGTACGTAGACACGATAAAAGCGCTCGTGCGGCGGATTCTCGTCGGTCAGGGTATCGGCGCTGATATGTTCGAGATGGCCGTGCAGGCTGCCGTAGATCGTGTAGTCATAGGCGGTCAGTTTGACCGTTGCCTTCTGCCCGGCATGCAGGAACGCGACATCGGCAGGGCGAATCTTGGCTTCAATCAGCAGCCGCTCCTCAATCGGGATAATTTCCATGATGTCCTGGCCGGGACCGATGACACCGCCGAGCGTGGTGACTTTGATGTTCTTGACGGTGCCGCGCATGGGCGAACGCACCAGCGAGCGCGATACTTCGTCTTTTTTTGCTGTCAGCACTTCGGCGATGCCGCTCAACTCGGCTTCTTTCTCGGCCTGTTTGCCGCGCGCCTCGGCTTTGAAGCTGTTGCGGCGGTCTTGAATCTGGCCTTTGAGTTCAATGATCTGGCGTTGCAGACGCAGCACTTCCACTTCCGACACCGCACCGCGCGCCACCATCGGCTGGGTCATGCCAAGCTCCTTCTCGGCGAGCTCAAGATTGCGTTTCAGGGAGGCGGCTGATTCTTCAACGGCGGTCAGGCGCGACACAAAATTCTTGCGTTCACGCTCTATGACCGAAGCCTCGATGTCCTTGGGAAATTGCGGCGATGTGCCAGCCGCCTCGGCCTGCAGCCGCGCGATTTCCGCACGCAGACTCTGACTCTTCAACTCCCCTTCACGCAGCGACGCCCCCGAGCGGGTGTCGTCTATGCGCAGCAGCACTTGTCCTTTTTCGACGATGTCACCTTCGCGTACCGTCAACTCCGCGAGGATGCCGCCCTCCAGGCTCTGAATGACTTGCTCGCGACTGGAAGGCACGACCGCACCTTCGCCCCGCGTCACCTCGTCCAGCGAGGCATTGTCCGCCCATAAGAATCCAACCAGCAAAAACAGTACCAGCAGCAGCAGACTGCTGCCGGCAAACGGATGGGAATCTGCTATCTGCGCGGCGCGCGCGGCACGCAGAAACGGCACGTCGGCTTTGTTTACGCGTGGTTGTTTTGCTGGTGATGCCATAATCTGCTGCTGCCGCTGTCAGGCGCGTGGCGGCGCGACGGCCGCGACGGCCGGTTGCCCGGCCGGGCGCGTCAACTGCCGCAACACATCGTCGCGCGGCCCATCCATCACCACTCGACCGCCGTCGATCACGATAATGCGCGATACCAGCGCCAGCATGCTTGGTTTGTGCGTGACCAACACCATGGTCCGTCCGCGCGCATAGGCGCCAACCGCCGCGATGTAGCGCGATTCGGCGTTGTGATCCATGGCGCTGGTCGGTTCGTCCAACAGCAGCATGCGCGGCTCCACCAGGAACGCGCGGGCGTTGGCGACCGCCTGACGCTGGCCCCCCGACAAAGCCTGTCCGCGTTCGCCAACATTCATCTGTAATCCGGACGGATGGTTGTCAACCATGGCGTCGATGCCGGCGATACGCGCCGCGCGCAGAATCGCCGCGTCGTCGGCATGGGGTCGGCCGAGCGCGATGTTGTCGCGCAGGGTGCCGAGAAACAGCATCGGATCCTGTGCGACATAGCCCATGTGGTCGCGGATGTCGGCCGGATCACACTGCGCGAGATCCACGCCGTCAATCCGCACCGTGCCGTTGGCGGGCTGATAGAGGCCGACGATCAGGCGCAACAAGGTGCTTTTGCCCGAGCCAATCTTGCCGAGAATTGCCACATGTTCGCCGGCGGCGATGGAAAAACTCACGTCCTGCAGCGACGCAGCCTGGGTATTGGGATAGGCAAACTGCACGCCCTGCATGGCGATTTCGCCACGGATCTCGCTACGGCGCGTGAACTGCTGGCCGGGCGCACGCTCGACCGGCTGTTTCATGAGCCGGTTCAAAGTGCTGTAGGACGCGCGCGCGTGCTGATAGCGCATCATCAGCGACGCGACGGTCTGCAGCGGCGCCAGCGCGCGACCGGTGATCATGACTGCTGCGATCAGCGCGCCCATGGTCAGCTCGCCCTTGCCGATCAGATGCACGCCCCAGATCACGACACCGATGGTGACCAGTTGCTGCACCAACACCGAGAAATTCACCACCACGGTCGAAATCATGCGCGCCTGATTGGACGAGCGACCGGCCAGCGCCGTGTAGTCCTCATAACGACGCAACATGAGCCCCTCGGCGCGCATCGCCTTCAGCATCTCGGTTCCTTCCAGCGATTCGATCAGAAGGCCATGACGCTGCGAGGAATCGCGTAAGGTCGAACGGGTGGCGATCGACAAGGGCCACTGTGCGATCAGCCCAACCAGCAGGACCACGGGCACTGCCATCAAAGGCACCACATACAGCGGCCCAGCTATCAGGGCGACCACAAAAATAAAGAATGCGACAAACGGCAGGTCCATCACCGCGGTCAGCGTCGCCGAGGTGATGAAGTCACGCACGGCTTCGAATTCACGTAACTGGGCGGCGAATACACCCGCTGACGGCGGACGCGCCGCCATACGAATACCGAGCGCCTGGGCGAAAATCTGACCGGCCAGCACCAGATCGGCCTTTTTGCCCGCGACGTCGAGGAAATAGGCGCGCAAGGTACGCGCCATGAACTCAAATCCGCCGGCGATGGCGGTCCCGGTGGCGAGCACCATCAGGGTCTCGATGGCGTTGTTGGGTACGACTCGATCGTAGACGTTCATGACGAACAGCGAGCCGGCCACCGTCAGCAAGTTGACCAGTACGCCGGCGACGATCGATTCGATGTAGTACGGCGAATAGGACGCCAAGGTGCGCCAGAACCAGCCACGCTTACGTGCCGCCGGTCCTTCCGCTTCGTGCCCATGATCGACGTCCAACTCAGGCTGGGCGAAGATCACAT
>CAMCBY010000449.1 GCA_945873015.1 Klebsiella pneumoniae | reverse complement strand
GTACTGGCCGCGCTCGGCCCGCAGATGTCCAAACTTGCTGCGGAACGTACGCTCGGCACCTTCCCCTACAACATCACGCCTGAGCAGGTTGATTTATCCAAGGCCGCGATGGGCGGCAAGGGCGCCATCATCTGCGAGCAGAAAGTGTGCCTGTGCGAAGACCCGATACTGGCGCGTAAGGCGGCGCGCGCTGCACTTGCGACCTATATGGGCCTGCCCAACTATTTCAAGAACTGGTTCCGTCTCGGTTTTGACGAGAACGATCTGAAGGACGGTGGCAGTGACCGTCTGATGGACGCGATGGTGTTTTGGGGCTCGGCCGCGCAGATCAAGGCCAAACTCAAGGCTTATTTCGACAAGGGTGCCGCCCAGGTCGTGGTGCAGCCGATTCGTGTCGACGGCAAGCCCGGCCCCTGCTGGCAGGCGCTGGAAGCGCTCGCACCGGGCGCCTGAAAACCGCGCATGCAGTCCGTCGCCGTGGGGGCGACGGACTGATCATCATCAGCAATGCAGCGCCCCGGCCAGGGCGCGTCTGGTCTTTGGCGCAAACGAGGAAGTCATGACCGAGCGTGTCAGATACATCGCTGCTGGGCGGCATTTTGCCCAGCATCTGGGCATCGAAGTGGTTTCGATCGAGGTCGACCGCGTGGTGTTGCGGCTGCCTTATCAGGAATATCTCGGCATCGATCGCGTCGATGGCGGCGCTATCGCCTCGCTGGTTGATCTCGCCGGCACCTGCGCCTGTTGGTCGAACCCGGTAGTGAGTGACGCCGCGCGCGGCGCGACCGTCGGCTTCACCATCAACTATCTCAAGCTGGTGGTGGCATCGAACCTGACCGCGACTGGCAGCGTGCGGCGACGCGGTGGCAGTTTGTGTGTGGCCGAGGTGAGCGTGATGAACGATGCGGGCGAGGAAATAGCCATCGCTACCATCAACTACAAACTCGACCCGCGCGGCGCGCCCTGATCAGCGGCGCGTCGCGAATACCGGGAAGTATTCGGCGCGCGCTACTACCGAGATCCAGCGCACCAGTTCGGAAAAGATGGTGGGCTCGCGTGCCCCATCACCCAAGTCGCTCAGTTCGCCACCCAGCGTCAAAGGTGCAGCGCGTGCATAGAGCGCCGCACAACCCACATAGTGACCTTGCTGCGCGAGGTGGATGCGGTTGACCATTTCCAGCATGCGTTGAAAAAACGCTTCGTTCATGGTCCATACAAAACGGCCATCGACGTGCGCCAGATGCAGATCGCCCATGCCTTCCCACAACTGCGCATCGATACGACTGGTGCAGGCGCTGGCGAAACTCACGAAGGCAAGCAGGCTGCCACCGCCGATGCGGAACAGCAGCTCGCGCGTTGCAATCCACAGCTCGTCCATGGTGGCGCGATCGACATGTTTGCCGGTCAGTTCACGATAGGCACCGGGCAGTCGCCATAACAGATTCCAGCACAACGTGATGGCGGTGGTGGTGCCGCCCATCACCAGTGTCGGCGCATTGGCGCCGACCGGGGTTTGGTCGTCCTCGCGGTGAGGTAAGAGGGTCCGTAAAGAAACGAATTGCTCGGCATCGACCGAATAGCGCAGCGGGCAGCCCATACCCTGGGCACGCAATTGTTTGGCCCAGGCCGCAGTTGCCGTGTTCAGCAGCTCATTCATGACGCGCATCGGCGCCAGAATCGACAGTGCGAACAGATCGTTGCCGGCCCGCGCGCGTAACTCGGGATCGCGGCGCGCAGACTCGAGATCGCGTCGTTGACCCTCGTTCTCGAAACTCATGCCGAGGCCGGCGGGATCGGCCGCAATCAGGGTCGCGACATGGGGCCAGAATGCTTCGATGTAATCGACCGCGGCATGACTGGCGGCGACCGGCGGCGGCACTGGCGGTTCAGTCTGGGTATGGCGCAGACGGGTGAACATGGCATTGACGGCATCGAGAATCAGGTCGACGTCGTGGATGGCTGGAGCGGTTGAGTTGGACATGCACTGTACTTCGACTGGGGAGGGCGGCGCTGGGTGGCGCCGATTGCCGGGCGGCTGAATAAAAGAAGGGCCGCAGCTGCGGCCCTCCGTGAGATCAAGCATCCGCTACCCTGGAAAGGTTGGCGAAACGTTTCTCTCAATTCGCTTGCGAAGGCAGCCCCGCCATTGAATCGAGATCCAAGGTGCATGCGGATACCAGGTAAATCTCACTAGACATTGGATCACCTCCTTTTACGATTTCATGAATGAGATTTGAGTATCGTACGAAGCACAGGCCTGGGTAAAGAGTCATCGAGTGATTGAATTAATGCGCTGCCTGCCGGTCGACACAGCCCGTACCGGCGGCGGACGACAGGAGCAGGACCATGAGCGACAGAACGAGAATTAAGGTCGGCGCAAATATGCTGGCGGGTATTGCCCTGAGCATGTGCAGCGGAGCCCATGCGCAGATGTTGGATGGCGAGCAGATCCAGATGCTGATCAATCAGGCCCAGGAGATTGAAGGCTGCATGAGTCGGCTCGATGAGCAGAGCACCGCCGATTTACGTGCACGCAGCGAACGGGTAAGCGTTGAAATCGAGGGGCTGTGCCGCGCGGGTAAACGCGAACAGGCCCAGCAGCTGGCACTGGCTTTCGGCCGGGAAATGGCCGATTCGCCGGCGATGGCGAATCTGCAGGATTGCGCGGGGCCGCTCGGTGCCCTGTTGCCGGCGGCACTCGCCAGTTTCAATGGTGACGCCGGCGACGCTGTGCAGGTGTGCGACGCGCGCTGAGGGGGTGCCCGGCCCGCACAGCACTTGTGCCGTGCTTGAGCTTGTTTAGACGTGACTGCAGCCCCATTGTAAAGATGTCGATATACAGCGTGTCATCTAGGGCCGCGAGGATGCACGGCAATGTTGAATACCATGGAAGCCGACACTAGCTCGCCATCGCGCCCGGTCACGCCGGCGGCCGGTGAATATCGCAAACTCGCGAGCTCGGAGCGCATGTTGCTGCGCGACCACCTGCTGCGCCTGACTCCGGATGACCGCGCGCTGCGCTTTCTGTCAGAAGTGAGCGTCGAGCACATCGAACAGTACTGCACGCGCGTCGATGAGCACTTTCGCATCGTTATTGGCTACTTTGTTGCCGGTGTCATGCGCGGCGCCGGCGAAATCGTTTTTAATGCCGGGCCGACCTGGCTGGCTGGCTGCGAAGTCGCGCTGTCGGTGGAACAGAATTTTCAAAATGGCGGGGTAGGCGCCGAACTGTTGCGGCGCCTGCTGGTACTGGCGCGCAATCGCGGCGTCAGCAAGGTCACGATGCTGTGTATGCGCAGCAATCGGCGCATGCAGAAGCTGGCCCGCAAGTTCGAGGGTGAACTGCATTTTGCGGCCGGCGATGTCGAGGGCACGCTCTATCCGCGCTGGCCTGATGCCGCCTCGCTGTTCGAAGAGTCCTGGGAGCAGGGCTGCGCAATGTTGAACCTGGTGTTCGGCCTCGCGCCTTCGACCCGCCGCGACGAGGATGCGACGGCGGTCACAAAAAAGCCCACGACGTTCAGAAACGATTAAGCCCGCAAGCCCTATCTTGCTCCCACGGGAAACGGAATCCGTCTCCCGAGTATCAGCCCCCACAGGGGGCGAAGGAGTTTGAAATGCGTACCCGTGGCTCAAATGTGATCCGCACTGCCTCAGCCCTCGGTGCCGCCTTGGTGCTGAGCTTGAGCACCGTCGCTGCCAACGCCAGCGGTGGGTATCGCGGTCATGGACACGGTTATGGAAATGGCTACGGTCATCATGGCCACTATCGCGGTCCGGACGTGA
>CAMCBY010000448.1 GCA_945873015.1 Klebsiella pneumoniae | reverse complement strand
AAGTACGCCGACTTTACGAGTACCCAATACGTTATGAAGATTCTGGTCACGGGCGCCGCCGGATTCATCGGCGCCCGCTTGAGTGAACGTTTGCTCGCGCGCGGCGATGAAGTGGTCGGTGTCGATAACCTCAACGACTATTACGAAGTCTCGCTCAAGCTTGCGCGCCTCGCGCGCATCGAGAAACACGCCAATTTCAGCTTTCACAAGCTCGACATCGCCGATCGCGCCGCGATGCCCGCGCTGTTCGCCGCCGAGAAGCCCGAGCGGGTGGTGCACCTCGCAGCCCAGGCCGGGGTGCGTTATTCCATCGAGAATCCGCACGCCTATATCGATGCCAACATTGTCGGCACCACCAATATTCTGGAAGGCTGCCGCCACAATGGCGTGCAACACCTGGTGTATGCCTCCTCGAGTTCAGTGTACGGCGCCAATACGCGCATGCCGTTCTCGGTGCACGACAACATCGACCACCCGGTCTCGTTGTATGCGGCGACTAAAAAAGCCAACGAGCTGATGGCCCACACCTACAGTCATCTGTATGGGTTGCCGGTCACCGGCCTGCGGTTCTTCACGGTGTACGGGCCGTGGGGACGCCCGGACATGTCGCTGTTCCTGTTCACGAAAAAAATTCTCAACGGCGAGCCGATCGACGTCTTTAACTACGGCAATCACCGCCGTGATTTCACCTATGTCGATGACATCGTCAGCGGCGTGATGGGCTGCCTCGACAACATCGCGCAGCCGAACGCCGACTGGAACAGCGACGCGCCCGACCCCGGCACCTCCAAGGTGCCCTATCGCATTTACAACATCGGTAACAACTCGCCGGTACCCTTGATGGATTTTATCGGCGCCCTTGAGGAATGCCTGGGTATCGAGGCGAAGAAGAACATGCTGCCCCTGCAGCCCGGCGACGTGCCCGACACCTATGCCGACGTATCGGCGCTGGTCGAGGACATCGGTTATCGCCCCGGCACACCCATCAAGCAGGGCATCGCGAATTTTGTTTCCTGGTACAAGGAGTATTACAACATCCCATGAGCGCGCATAACCGAACCATAGCGGTCATTGGTCTGGGCTACGTTGGTCTGCCGGTAGCGGTGGCTTTCGGTCGCACGTCCCGCACCATCGGCTTCGACATCAACGCCGCCCGCGTGGCGGAACTCAAGTCGGGCCACGACAGCACGCTCGAGGTGGAGGACGCTGAGCTTGCCGCCAGTGATATCGCCTTTACCTGTGATGCCAAGGATCTGCGCACCGCCGATTTCCATATTGTCGCGGTGCCGACGCCGGTGGATGAAGCGAAACGGCCCGACCTGACACCGATGATCAAGGCCTCCGAGACCTTGGGTGCGCACATCAAGGTCGGCGATATCGTGGTGTATGAATCGACCGTCTATCCCGGCGCCACCGAGGAAGACTGCGTGCCTGTGCTGGAACGGATGTCAGGCCTCAAGGCCGGCCGGGATTTTTTTGTCGGTTATTCGCCGGAGCGCATCAATCCGGGCGACAAAGATCACACCTTCACCAAGATCACCAAAGTGGTGTCGGGCCAGACCCCGGCGATCCTTGAAATCGTCGCCCAGGTCTACGAATCGGTAGTGACCGCCGGCGTGCACCGAGCGCCCTCGATCAAGGTCGCTGAAGCGGCCAAAGTCATTGAGAACACCCAGCGCGACCTCAACATTGCGCTCATGAACGAACTCGCGCTGATATTCAATCGCATGGGCATCGATACCCGTGATGTACTGGCGGCGGCGGGCACCAAATGGAACTTCCTCAAGTTCGACCCGGGTCTGGTCGGCGGCCACTGCATCGGCGTCGATCCGTATTACCTCACGCACAAGGCGGCGATCCTGGGGTACATCCCGCAGGTCATTCTCGCCGGCCGCAGCATCAATGACGACATGGGGCGTTATGTCGCACAACAGGCCATCCGCCAGTTGATAGCCCAGGGCGGCGCGGTCAAGGGCGCGGTCATCACCGTGCTCGGTTTCACCTTCAAGGAAAACGTGCCGGATCTGCGTAATACGCGCGTCATCGATATCGTCCATGAATTGAACACCTACGACGTCAAGGTGCAGATCCACGACCCCTATGCTGATTCGGCGGAAGCCCAGCATGAATACGGCGTCGAACTGCTGCCGATGGACAAACTCGCGCCGGCGCGAGTGGTGATATTTGCGGTGCCGCATCACCATTATCTCGAAGACGCGTGGGGCACGGTCACTGCGCGCCTCGAAGGGGGCCGCGGCGCGGTCATCGACGTGAAGGGCAAACTCGATCGTGAGAGTGTGCCGGCCGGTGTGACCTTGTGGAGACTGTGAAGTAATGAACGTCGTAATGATAGGCACCGGCTATGTCGGCCTGGTGTCCGGCACCTGTTTTGCCGAGTTCGGTGCCGACGTCACCTGTGTCGATGTCGATGCGGCCAAGATTGCCAAATTGCACGCCGGGGTGATGCCGATATACGAGCCGGGGCTCGCTGCCCTGGTTGCCAACAACGTCGCCACCGGTCGTCTCAAGTTCACCACCGACATCGGGCCGGCAGTGGCGGCCGCTGACCTGGTGTTCATCGCAGTCGGTACGCCCAGTCGGCGTGGTGAGGGTTTTGCCGATCTTTCTTATGTCTACGAGGCCGCGCGGCAGATTGCCACGCATCTCAACGGCTACACCGTGGTGGTGGATAAATCGACCGTGCCGGTAGGCACGGCACGTAATGTTTCGCGCATCATGCGCGAGACCAATGCCGGCGCCGACTTCGATGTCGCGTCCAACCCTGAATTCCTGCGCGAAGGCGCGGCGATTGCCGACTTCATGCGCCCCGACCGGGTCGTGATCGGCTGCGAGAGTGAAAGAGCAGAGAAACTGCTGCGCGAACTGTATCGCCCGCTCAATCTGCGCGAGACCCCGATCCTGGTGACCAACCTCGAGAGCGCGGAACTGATCAAATACGCCGCCAACGCCTTCCTCGCCACCAAGATCAGTTTCATCAACGAGATCTCGACCCTGTGCGAAACGGTCGGTGCCGACGTACACGCGGTCGCCAAGGGCATGGGCATGGACGGCCGCATCGGCGCGAAATTCCTGCATCCTGGCCCCGGTTATGGCGGCTCGTGTTTTCCCAAGGACACCCAGGCGCTGGTGCGTATCGCCCAGGAGCATGGTTCGAGCGTTCGCATCGTTGAGGCGGTGATCGAGGTCAATGCCGCCCAGAAAGCGCGCATGATCAAGAAAATCCGCGAAGCGCTCGGCGGTTCGGAAGCGGGCAAGACCATCGGTGTGCTGGGCCTGACCTTCAAACCCGAGACCGATGACATGCGTGATGCGCCGGCGCTGTCGATTCTGCCGCCGCTCATGGAAAAGGGCGCCACTATCCGAGCCCACGACCCGCAGGGCATGCACGAGGCGCGGCAGTATCTGCCGAGCGAGGTGCAATATTGCGACGACATGTACGAGGTCTGCACCGGCGCCGACGCGGTGGTGGTGCTGACCGAATGGAATGCCTATCGCGGCATGGATCTGGCGCGCGTCAAGCGTGGCCTGAAGGGTTCGGTGTTAATCGATCTGCGCAACGTCTACGAGCGCGCCACACTCGAAGCAATGGGGTTTTCCTACCACTGCATCGGCCGCTGATCCCCCTGTAGGTGCGACAAATTCGCACATTAAAGAATCAGCCCAGAAGCCAAAAGCCCAGCATTGAATGTGCGAATGAATTCGCACCTACCGGGCTAGCGTCACACTGGGGACAGACGGGGTAAGATGCGCGCACCTTGGCTGCCTGCGTGTCCGCG
>CAMCBY010000447.1 GCA_945873015.1 Klebsiella pneumoniae | reverse complement strand
TCGCGGTAGGGATGCCGGTTGCCCGGCACCCCCCGCACAGATCCGTACGTGCCCGATTTAGGCATACGGCTCCTACCTTGGGTGTCTGACGGCCATGCGATCTTCGGGCCAAGGATGAAGGACATGGGGTGGAGGCAGCCACTCGTTCGCCAGCCGATCAATCCGCGCCCACGTCATTCGGTCTTTCTGGCTGCGTCGTTTCAACGAACGTCGCCACAGATCGATGACATGGTGTCGGTATGCCCCAATTGCTTGGGCGTTGGTCGGCACAGCGTGGTACGCGAAATAGCCCGTGACCACTGAACGCAGCCATCGCCCTTGAGCGGCTAGGCTGTCATGGCGTCGCCGCCGCAGTTCGTCCTTGACCTCCCTCAGGGCCGCTCGCATGCGGTCGCGTCGCGTATGACGTCGAAGCAAGAAAGCTCCGCGTCGCGAGCGCCCACAGATGAACGTGAATCCCAAAAAGTTGAAGGTCTGCGGTTTGCCCTGCCCATTACGCTGCCGCCGTTCAATCGCGTAACGACCGAACTCCAGCAGCCGGGTCTTGTCCCCATGCAGTTCGAGCGAGAATTGCTCAAACCTGATCCGCATCGCATCCCAGAAGCGTCGCGCTTCGGCTTCGTGCTCGAAG
This sequence comes from Klebsiella pneumoniae, assembly GCA_945873015.1. GTDB lineage: Bacteria > Pseudomonadota > Gammaproteobacteria > JADJYF01. The sequence goes on along the minus strand of CAMCBY010000447.1, from coordinate 3,179 downwards.
CCCACGACCAGATCGTCGGCGTAACGCACCACGATCATGTCGCCCTTCGCTTCGCGTCGCCGCCATTGCTGCGCCCACAGATCGAACACGTAGTGCAAGTAGATGTTAGCCAACAGCGGCGAGATCACCGCACCTTGCGGCGTCCCCTGTTCACTGGCACACCATTGCCCGTCTTCCAGGACCCCGGCCTTGAGCCACTTGCCCACCAGCCGGGTGATGCGCTCGTCGCCAACACGGTGCTTCACGAAGCGCAGTAGCCACGAGTGATCTACCGCGTCGAAGAAGCCCTTGATGTCAGCGTCGAAGATCCAGTTCACACGCTTGCCCTTGATCGCCACGCACAAGGCGTCCAATGCGTCGTGCTGGCCTCTGCCGGGCCGGAACCCGTACGAGAAGCCGAGGAAGTCTTCCTCGTAGACCGCATTGAGCACGGTGACGACTGCACGCTGGACGATTTTGTCCTCCAGCGCGGCAATGCCCAGCGGGCGCTGTCGCCCATCCGGCTTCGGGATGAACCGTCGCCGTACAGGCAGCGCCCGGTACGTGCCGCAGTGGACCCGGCTGTGCAAGGCCTGGAGGCGCTCCTCCAGACCCGAAGCGTAGTCCTGCCATGTCAGGCCATCCACGCCCGATGCGGCGCGGCGCTTGAGCGCCAGAAACGCCTCTCGGAGCGCATCGACATCGACGTGGTGCAGCAGCGCTGTGAACTCTTGCCTCTTCTTTTGCCTTGCGGCCTGCCGTACGCGTTCCAGCCCCTGGGACACGCTAACCCGGCTCTGTGTCCGGCGCGTGCGTGGCGGGTCGGCGTTCCCCTTGGTCTCCGCCCTTGGCTCCACCCACTCCGCCGCCGGCGCACCGGCTTTGTTCGCAGGCTTCATCGCTACTATGGCGAAGTCAGACTTCTCCAGCCCGTGCGTCATCGGCGTCGGCTCCTCACCTTCCCGATGCGGACCGCCAGCCACCACAGGCGCCGACGGTCAGACTGGAGATCTCCCGGTTCCCGTGCAAAGAGCGTGCGTGCATGCCAGGGTCTTCGACCGCGCCGGGTCGCATGGGCACTTGCGATGACGCGCCCGTGCGTATTGCCTTCCGCAGGTCGGAAAGCGTCGGCACCCGGATCGAATCTCTTACGCGGCTCAATGGCTGGCCTGCACGTACCCCTGTCAACGCTTCGCACTGCACCTCGCGATGCACCACACATGACTCGGGGACAACAGGGTTCGCTACACCTTTGCTGTGAGGGACTTGCACCCTTTACTCCTTGCCGGTCTCCCGGCGCTCCCGGCCTCAGATTGAGCCACCGCACCGGCGCGAACAGATCCACGCCATGCGGCGGGTCAGATCAACCTGCGACCACTCCAAGCGCGTCACATTCTTCTCACGCAGCCCCGTGGCCAGCGAGAAGCGCGCCAGCGCCTCCTGGTGAAGCGGCAGGACGCTCAACAACCGGTCAGCTTCCTCACGTTTCAGCCCAAGCCTGCTGCAGCTCTAACGACATCCGCACGTGAGCGTCGCGAACCTTTTCTAAAGCGGTCTCCGAAACACTCTTCGCTTTGGTGTTGGCGCCGGCCTCAAATTGAGCCACCGTGCCGGCGTTCCAGTGAGCCAGATAAATTGAGTAGACCCGCAAGGGTAACGCGGCTCGTAGGAGGCCTGAACTGGCTCACCATAACGTCGGCGCGCTGCTTGGAAATGGCTCACTTTCGTGTCGGCGCCAACAACCAGGCGCTCGAATACCAGCCGTCCTGGCTGTAAGCCCAGTACAAACCATCGTAAAAAAACAGATTTGCGTCGGTCATCGGCGCGTAATAGACCGGATAGCCGGGGATCGGCTCGAGCTCGGGATAACCGCCGAGGTTGATACCGATACTGACGCCGGGCAGGCCGACGCCAATGTTGACCTGCGCTGCCAGCGGGGTACTGACGGCCAGCAGGATGCACAGCGAAATGGTTTTCATGGGCATGACAAAGTCTCCTCGACCAGCGGCTGCCACTGCGGCCGCAGGCCATCAGCAGTCTCGCGCGTCATCGTCATGACCGCTTAAGCGCACGGTCATGACGCGCATTAGTTGTCAGGGCGAAATAGTGGTGGTCGTGCGCTTTTCAGTGACCGAGCTGCCGCCGTAACTGCCGTCGCTGGTGCGGGACTTTTCCACCGTGCGTTGTGAACCATCGGGGCTGGAAATGGTGGTCGAGGAACTCGAGTTGGAGTTGCCCGTGGCCGGATCCCGACTGTTGTAACTCTCGGTCTTCTTGATCACATTGCCGTGCTCATCGAGCTTCTGCTCGGTGCTGCTTGAACTGTAGGCCGGATCGGCGGGCGCAACATGGGTCGTGGTGGAGTAGCTGCTGGTCTGCGACGACGTTGAATCGGCAAACACGAGCGGCGTAGTGAGGGTCAGCGCCAGGGCGCCAGCGAGAAGGGAGTGTTGCATGCTGTTTCTCTTGAAATGGTTGCGGGTTCCCCCAGCCTGGAGAAGCTCGGATCACTCATGCCTAGGCATACATTTCGGTACTTCGCGATCGCTGGCGGGCAGGCACATCATCGCCAGGCGTGTCGTGCACGTCGGTGCGCCGGCACGCAGAAGCCCGGGGCAGGCTTGGCACCGTTCGGTGCACCGCATGTTCTCCAATACGCCTTGCGCTCGTCGCGTTTTGTACCTGGCGCGCGCGACTCTCGAAAGTCGTGCTTCCACGCGGGAAAGCACCGCGTCGTAGATCGAATGAAGCGCGCCACGTTTCAGCGCAACATCGAGCATGCGACGGGCATAACGAGGCACCAGACGACTTGGTGAATTGGGCAAGGAATCCAGATAGAAGCCAGGCACCCGCGCCGGGTTTAACAACGCGTGTGGAAACTCCGACAAGCCGTCTTCCGTGTCCTGCACACGCCGACGACACGCGATCTTGCGCGCGCTTTCTGATCTGGCTTCCAGATGAGGAAAGGGGACAGATTTATTTTCGTGTTGCCATAAATAGATCTGCCACGTCTTTTTTAAGCTTGCTAATGACGCGGGCGCTTTCGGGGCGGATATTAAAGCAGGTAGCGGTGACGGAGGTTCGCGTAACTCGACGCCAGGCGCGGACTTCGCATTCAGTTTGCTCGAAGCTCCGGTCAAGGTATGCCGAGTGTGCTTCTGCCAATCAGATTCGAATTCCCCAGCCTGCGATGTCTATTG
>CAMCBY010000446.1 GCA_945873015.1 Klebsiella pneumoniae | reverse complement strand
AAAACCGAAACAACTGCCACTCGCGAGGCCGCACAGGGCAGCGCGGCTGGTCCAGCCGGCGAAGAACGCGCGAATCGGATGCTCGCGGTCGATGGGCGACATCAGCAACACGCCGAGCGTGCCGACCAGCGCGGCAAGAAAAGTCGCCGGCCCGATAGGATCGGCAAGGAACACAAAACCGAAAAACGCGACCTGCAGGGCTTCGGTCTTGGCATAAGCGAGGCCAAGGGTGAAATTGCGTTCGTGCATGGCCTGAAGCAGTAACGCGGTGCCGCCAATCTGACTGACCGCACCGAACAACAACCATGCGAGAAAACCCGGCGTCGGCACCGGCAATGCGTAGCCGCCCCAAAGGTGCACCAGCGCCAGCCAGGCCACAGCAAAGGGAATGCCGTAAACAAAACGCACCAGGGTCGCGCCCAGGGTGCCGAGCGAGGCCGTCAAGTGTTTCTGGGTCGCGTTGCGTATGGTCTGCGCGGCGGCCGCGAACAGCGTGATGGGGATCCAGAGATGTTCATGCGGTATCACATCGACGCTCCTCGTGGCTGGCGAGGCGCCAGTGACGCCCATCGGGCGGCCTAGCATAGCGGCGCGCACTGCCGCCGGCACGTTCAGTGACTGCTTGCGCGAGTGCGGACGGCATGTTCAAGCGGCGCGCATGTCAACAATTGTCAATTTCGTGCGACGGGATCAAGCCGACGCCAGGCAATCCGTGCCCACGCTGTTGATTTGTTTTACGGCCAAAAATAATCTGCAGGTTCTGGTCAGTGTACTGTCCCGCAATGAATCTTCATCGCGGCACGGCGCACTTGACGTGTTTCGCATCCGATACCCATCGCTCAGTCCTTCGCTCGACGTCTCAACTCGATGGAAAACGACGGACACGAATGTTCGCGGTGCCGAATATCCGGGCTTTACCCGCAACGTAGATACAAAAAAGAGAGCACATGAATTTCGAGAAGATCTTGCGCGCCGTCACCGGCGCCTGCCTGTGCGTCAGTGCCGCTGGCGCATCCGCCGTACAAATCAGCTATGGCGAATTTTCCGACCTGTCAGGTCTGCAACTTAACGAACGCGCCGCGACCGTAGGCAATGCCGTCACCGATGATCAGGGCCGTAAGGTGCTGCGTCTGACAGACAACTATGGCCAGAAGAGCTCGGCGTTTTTCAACACCGCCATCTCGCTTGCCGATGATGTGTCATTCAGCAGCTTTTTCCAGTTCCGCATGAGCCAGGGCGACGGCTTCTTTGAGTCGGGAGAAAACATCAAGGGTGCAGACGGCATCGTGTTTGCTCTCAATACCGAGCACACCTTCACCGGCCAGGCCGGTGAAGGCCTGGGTTTCAAGGGCATGTGGTTCGGTGCCGGCGTTGAGTTCGACACCTTCAACAATGGCGGCAACGTCGATGTTGATGGCAACCATGTCGGCATCAACCTCGATGGCCTGGTGTCGTCAGTAGTGGCCCGGCCCGTCACGCCGCTGTTCAATAACGGCCAGGTGTGGAGCGCCTGGGTGGATTACAGTGGCGTAAGCGATACCCTGGAAGTGCGTGTCGCACAAGGCGCCGCGGTCGCCCGGCCAGAGCAGGCCTACTTGAGCCACGTGGTGGACCTGTATGAGAAGTCCCTGCACAGCGACGTGTATTTTGGTTTCACCGCCGCGACTGGCTCGTTGCGCAACCACCAGGACATCCTGCGCTGGGAGTTCGAAACCATACCCGCACCGGTGCCTGTGCCCGCGCCCATCATGCTGTTGGGCAGCGGCGCGTTGCTGTTGGCGCTGCGCGGCAAACGCGCGGGTAAACCAACCGTCTGACGCAAGCGGCTCGAGTAGCCTGGAAACGGTCTTGGGATCAGAAATTCTCGCTAAAAAACCAGCACAGCGATTCCGAGACCCCCTTTCCCCACCCCACTGGATAGCGCGACGGGCACTCCCCGCAGGTCCGTCAGCGCCGTGATGCCTACCCTATCGGGGAATCATCGGCACCTACCAAACCGCTGCGCAGCGCTTCGACTGGACGCCACCGCGCCCGCGTGGCAACTTTCGTGGTCCGGGCCGCGCCGCGCGGTGCCGCCACGTCCAACCTACGCCGATTTTGAGATGGAGATTACGATGAGTTCGAACCCGACACGCGTCCCCAATGCCCAACGAGCCGAGGCGCCGCGCGACTATGAGGTCATCGTCATCGGCGCCGGTGTGGCCGGCATCTATCAGATCAAACGCCTCACCGAAACGGGCGTGAAAGCGACCGTGCTCGAGGCCTACGGCGATCTCGGCGGCACCTGGTACAACAATCGTTATCCCGGCGCGCGCTTCGATTCCGAGAGCTATACCTACGGCTATTCGTTCTCCAAGGAACTGCTCGAGGAATGGGACTGGTCTGAAGCGTATTCCCCGCAGCCGGAAACGCTGCGCTATCTCAACTACGTCGCCGACAAGTTCGACTTGCGCAAACACATGCAATTCAACTGCCGCGTGGAGGCCATGACCTTCAATGACGACACCGATACCTGGACGCTCAAGCTGTCAGATGGCCGCACCCTGACGACGCGTTTTGTGATTACCGCCGTCGGCATTCTGTCGATTCCGACGCGGCCGGAGTTTGCCGGCATGGACAGCTTCAAGGGGCTGTCCTTCCATCCCTTCGACTGGCCCCATGACCAACCCGACTTGACCGGCAAACGCGTCGCCATCATCGGCACCGGCGCGACCGCCATCCAGATCATTCCGGAAGTGGCCAAGGTCGCGAGCCAGCTCACCATCTTCCAGCGTCGCGCCAACTGGGCCGCGCCGCTCAACAACAGCAAGCTCGACCAAACCGAGATGGCGAAGATTCGCGCGCGCTATGACGAAATCTTCGCGGCCTGCGCGCGCACCCCCGGTGGTTTCGAGCACGAGCCCGACCGCCGCGGCTTCTACGAAGTGTCCGTCGAAGAGCGGCACGCGCTGTGGGACGAGCTCTACGACGGCCCGGGTTTTGGCATCTGGCTGCAGAACTTCGTCGAGATCTTCACCGACGAGAAAGCCAATGCGGAATTCTCGGCTTACATTGCCAATCGCATCCGTCAGCGCGTCAAAGATCCGGTGCTGGCCGAGAAGCTGATCCCGAAAGATCACGGCTTCGGCATCCAGCGCGTGCCGCTCGAAACCGGCTACTTCGAAACCTACAACCGCGACAACGTCGAGCTGGTCGATTCCGGCGAAACGCCGATCAAGCAGATCACGCCCACCGGTCTCGACACCAGTGACCGCAGTTTTGAATTCGACGTCATCATCTACTCCACCGGCTTCGATGCCTTCACCGGCGCCTTCGACAAAATCGATATCCGCGGTGCCGGCGGCCGGCGTCTGCGCGATAAATGGGCCGATGGCCCATCGACCTTCCTCGGCCTCATGATTGCCGACATGCCAAACCTGGTCATGCTGGCCGGCCCGCAGCATGCGTCGACCAACTTCCCGCGCGGCGCGGAACTCGCAGTCGATTGGATAACGCCCTTCCTCGAGCACCTGTGGAAACACGGTTACACACGCTTCCAGGCCCGCGAAGACGCCGAGGCGAAATGGGTGCAGCACGTCAAAGATATGTACAAGGGCCTGTTGATGGGAAAGGCCAAGAGCTGGATCACCGGCTACAACGCCAACCTGCCCGGTCACGAGTACGGCAAGACCCGCTACAACATCTATGCCGGCGGCGGCCCGAAATACTCACGCACCATCGCCGAGTGCGCTGCCAAGGGTTACGAAGGCGTCGACTTGTCCTGAGGCACACTGGCGCGGCACTGCGCTGAGATTCCCGGTGCCGCGCCGCTG
>CAMCBY010000445.1 GCA_945873015.1 Klebsiella pneumoniae | reverse complement strand
CACCAATGTTTCGTCGCGCTTGGCGCGGGCACAACGCTTGCCGGGATCTCGCAGCCGCGCGGCATGTCGTCGATATCCTGACGGGGCAATCTGCAACACCGTGCAGAGCGGCTCGACCCCATGAACGTCGCGATGTTGGTCGATGAAGTTCATCATGACTTGAGTCGGCGGTCGAGCTCCGCCTGGGCGAAAAACGCGCTGGCCAGTTTCAAGATCTCGTTGGCTCTGCGCAGTTCTTTGACTTCGCGCTCAAGCTCTTTGACGCGTTGCGCCTCGGCAGTGGTCACACCGCCGCGGACGCCGGTATCTACCTCGTGGCGTTTCACCCATTCCAGCAGCGTTTGTGCCACGCAGCCAATCTTCGGGGCAATCGACTCCACGGCGGCCCACAGCGAGGGATATTCTCCGCGATGCTCCTGTACCAGGCGCACAGCGCGTTCACGCACTTCAGGGGCAAACTTGTTTGGTTTGTTCATAGCTCCATCTTCTCAGGCGTTGGAGCCTCCACGAAACCCGGGGCGATTCAGGCCGGAATCAAAGCAGAATTTCGCTCGAACACCAGATCTGACTTTGCGTACCTCTTGCGTGCAGGTCGTCAAGCACTGAGCGGCAGAACCTCAGCGACCAGCCCAGCCAACCGATATACTCGAAGCTGACGGAGCCATCCCCTTGCGCTGCAGATCGGCACCCGCACTGAAGCCGCGGCGGCGCCTGTCGCAGTGAAGCTTTCGCGCTGGAAAATTTCGGGGTAGCTTTGAACGGTCAGCCATCGAATTCAAGGCAACTGCAATACCCTGGCTGAATTTGGCGGTACCCTCCCGGTGCCATAACAAGGAATCTGTCTCTGGCCTGCCAACAAGCCGGAGCAGGGTTGCCCTTGAACACCGCTCGACAGCCGTGTTTCATCGGCGCATCTATCAACAATCGCCGGCCACGAAGACGACTATGACACTCCCTAAAGATCAGCTCGCGGCCATGCAACAGCAGGTTGCCGCGGTGGCCGCCTATGACACCCGTTACGAAGGCGTGGCAGGTGAAATCATCGCCGAGCGAAAACAGCACATCATCGAGTCGTGGGTACAGGACACCAGCTGGTCCAAGCGCACCCGCAGTCGCGACTACGACGCGACGCCCGACTTCGTGCGTCTTACCGCGCAATTCCAAAGCCTGGCCAAGCTCGGTCAGTTCACGCGCGCGGTCGAGATCGGTTGCGGCGACGGCAAATACCTCGCCTACCTGCGCGGCATTACCGCGACTTCCATTACCGACTGGATAGCCACCGATCTCGATGGCGAGCGTCTGCGAGAGGCCCGCATCGAAACGCCTGAAGTGATCATCGAGGCCGCCGACATCCTCGAATGCGTGGCACGCTACAACCAGCCGGGCACACTGTTCCTGGCGGCCAATGTGCTGGGTAATATCGCGCCCGATGACATCTACGCCTTCTTCAAGCAGCTGACGGTGCCGAATACCGCCCTGGTGCTACTGGCCGGCGGTCTGTCCCTCGAATCGACCAAGCCCTTCGTGCTGCGCAAGAACGGCATCGCCTTCGATCACAATTACTTCGAACTGCTGCGCGCTTCGGCGCTGGTCTGTCAGCACTACGAAGTGAGCTTCGAAGGCGGTGCGGTGGGCTACTGGATCGCGGCGACCACACCGCGCGAGTGACGCGGCGCAACGGGTGCGCGAGTTGACGGGCTTCGATCGGGTCAACGTCTACCAGTTTCTGCCGGACGGCAGCGGCAAGGTCCTCGCCGAGGACCACGGGCCAGGCATCGCCAGTTTTCTGCACCTGCATTACCCGGCGAGCGATATTCCGCAGCAGGCCCGTGAGATGTATCGCCGCACCTGGATACACGCGATTCCCGATGTCGATTACTGGCCAGCACCCTTACTCGCGTGTTCGGGCGTGAGGATAGAGCAGCCCCTCGACATGACCTACTGCGGATTGCGCAGCGTGTCGCCCATCCATCTCGAATATCTGCGCAACATGGGGGTGACTGCGTCGATGTCGCTGTCGATCATCGTCAATGATCGATTATGGGGACTGATTGCCTGCCACAACTATCTGCCCCGCTATCTCGCCACCGATCTGCGTATTGCCTGCGAACTCTATGCGCAGATATTTTCCCTGCACCTGACTGCCAAGATTGAGACCGATGCAGCCCGGCGACGTATCCAGCCCCGTGCGGTGCAGGCAGAACTTGCCAACCGCATTGGGAAATCAGCCGACCTTGTCGCGGAACTGCTGGATGGTGATGTCTCGATACTCGATCTGATTCCGGCGACGGGCGTCGCGCTCCTCTACGAGGGGCGCTTGCTGACGCGCGGTGAAACGCCCTCCAAGGACGCGATACGGGATTTGAGTGACTGGCTCAAGGCTGGCAGTGCACCGGTCTTCCAATCAAGTTTTCTGAGCGACGCGTTTGCGCCGGCTGCGGGCTATCGCGATGTCGCCAGCGGCCTGTTGGCGGTCGCTGTCGCGCACGATCCTTCCTGCTATGTGATGTGGTTACGGCCGGAATTGACGCGCACGGTAAGCTGGGGTGGCAATCCCACCAAACCAATCGAACAGGGCCCCCATGGCGGGCGTCTTTCGCCGCGTAAATCCTTTGAAGCCTGGAAATCGGAAGTTCGCGGCCAGTCGGCGCCTTGGGACGACATTGAAGTGGACGCCGCCAGCGCATTTCGAGTGTGGTTACTGGAGGCTGTGCTGGGCCAAATGCACGCCGCGCGGCGTGAGCGCGAAGCGATGATCGCGCGCCAGAACGTGCTCCTGGACGAACTCGATCACCGCGTCAAGAATACCCTTGCCCGCATTCACGGCCTGGTCCGTGAAAGCAAGTCCAGCGGGCGCTCGCTCGAAGAATTTGTCGGCGCACTGGAGAAACGCATCACCGTCATGGGCAACGCCCACACGTTGCTCGCCGACAGTCACTGGGATGGAGTGTCCTTGCGCAGTCTCATCGAAAAGGAGAGTACCGTGTTGGGCGGTGCGCACCAGGCGCGCGTGGAACTGCATGGGCATGACTGCGGCTTGTCGGCGACTGCCACCATGACCTTGTCCATGGTGCTACACGAATTGTTGGCCAACGCCGAGCGCTATGGCGCGCTGTCGACACCGGCGGGCAGGATCAGGCTGGCGTGGTCCCGTCAGGCGGGCGACGGACCGTTGGTGATTGATTGGAAGGAACTCGACGGGCCGACGGTTGCAGAACCGTCGCGGCGTGGCTTCGGCGCGGCGATTATCGAACGCAGCCTTGGCAATGAACTGCAGGGGAGCAGCGTCGTGACTTATGCCGCCGACGGCTTGGCGTGCACGCTTACCGTTCCGAGTGCCCATCTCGTGAAGATCACCGCCGACTGAACGACACCAAGGCTCGCCGCCGCGTTCTTATCGCCGAAGATTCGCCGCAATCGAGGCTATCAGCGATTGAATTCGAGTGCCGTCACGAGCAACCGTAACCGAAAGTACGCTGCCGGGCCTTTCACGCCGCGATCTTAGTATTGATCCCCTTATTGTCAGATTCGCCTTCACGCGGCAGGGGGCAGTGGTTCGGCCCCACTATCGCCCACCAAATTCTACGGAAACATCACAAGCCTGCCCACGGCAGCGGTGTCAGCACGACCGCTAAACCCTCTCAGCACTCAAACCACGCTCGAAATTTCGTCTGCCCAGCAGCACCCACGCGAGCGCTGCGGGTGCGGCGTCGTACAGACATCTCTGCTCAAAGCCCCGACCATCATGGACGAGCACCGCGCACGCCCGGGGCGGTCCGTCGGCCGCGATTTTGTCGTGCCCGATGTCCGTCTTC
>CAMCBY010000444.1 GCA_945873015.1 Klebsiella pneumoniae | reverse complement strand
CGCCTTGCGGCTCTAGCACCTGCGCCATCGGGAACGGTCCGCGCGAATGCGGGCCGAAGAACAAACGCAGCGCGACGGAAGCGGTCCAGCTATGTTCGCCGTCGAGACTGGCGTATTCGATGCCGGTCATGAGTTTCGCGCGATGTTCGGCGAGGTGGTAATTGAGGCCGGCGTAACCCGCCTGGTAAACATCACCGCGACTCAGATTGGCCTCGCGCTCATAGCGCGCTGCGCACTCAGGCCGTTGTCGTCATTGCTGCCGGCGAGCTGGTAGCGCGCCACGACCTGCACACGCCGTGTGAGGAAATACCCGGGCTGCAGGTTCAGCCCGATGGCGTCGCCCTCATCGCTGTCGAGGCCTGCTGTGATTTCAGTGACGAGCGAGGCAGGACCCTCGGTCAAGATCAGCGCCGATGCTAAACCCTGCTTGTAACGATTCAGGTTGGTGGCCTTTTCGTTTGCGTCGCTGTGCACGAATGAGACATTGAGGAATGCCGAGTCGAGCGGTGGCAGGTCGCCCATGTCACGGGTGACCGTGGCGAGCAGCGAATAGCCGGAATCAAACGTTGTGAATGCCTCGCGCATGTCGCGGCCGGTGGCGTTCGAGAATACGCCCCCGTAATAGCTCCAGCGGTTCGCGCGGCCAGACACCGTGACGGCCGGCGTGTAGTCGGCGCCGAACATATTGGTCAGCATGCTGCGTTCGAGATGGTTGAGGTAACGGCTCGAGACGTTGCGGTCGTGGGTAAAGCGGTGCTTCTGCTGGCCCACGGTCACTATCAGCGCATCGCTGAAACGCCAGCCCGCCCACAGTTCAGTGAAGCCGTTGTAGAACGGTTCGAAGTCACTGCCGCTGACCCTTTGCGCGTGCACGGTGAGGTTGTTGAACAATCGCGCCTGGCCGCCAAGTCGAAAGCGGCGATGCTCATAACCTTCTTCTGTGCCGGCGCTGCCGCCGGTATCCCAGTACTGGCCGTGGTAGCGGCCTAATGCCCATACTTCCTGTACATACGGATTACTGTCGCTGCGATAGAGCAGCCCGAGATCAGGGAACGGTTCAGTCGGCGCGGCAGCGGCCTTTGCTACAGTACAGGCGATATACAGCGCGAGTGCGGCACTGGTGCAGCGGATGTGTCTCAGGAACATTGGCTGACAGCCCAGGTAACGCGCACGGTGGCAAAGTTGGCGCGATTCTAGCGCTCAAGATGGTACTCAATGACGAATACGCAGATGACTGCGCACCGACAGCGTCAGCGCTCGGCCGCCTCAGTGCCGCACATGGGGAATCCACCCGGCCGCTGGAATCGTTATCATCGGTGCCATGCGCACATTCACCACTGCCCTCTGTCTCGCCGTCGCGCTGGCCGGCCTTAGCTTACTGCTCGACGCGGCCGAACGCGCCGGGCCACCCAACGTCGCCGGTTTCCTGTGGCCGGTGCAGCCACAAGTACAACCCTTCGTGCTGGATGACGCGCGTGGCGGCAGCCTTGACCAGGAAACACTGCGCGGGCACTGGACTCTGCTGTTCCTCGGCTATACCCACTGCCCGGACATCTGCCCGACCACACTCGGTACCCTGAAAGCGGCCAATGCCGCGCTGGCTGATTCGGTGCCGTGGGCCGCGAGCGGCCAGGTGTTGTTCGTGTCGGTGGACGCGGAACGCGATACGCCTGCGAGGCTCAAGCAGTACGTTGGCTACTTCAACCCGGCCTTCCTCGCCGCGACCGGCACGGCCGCACAGTTACACCTGGTGACGACCCAGCTCGACATGCGCTACACGCGCTCGTCAGCGGAGGACCCATCTCAATGGTGGTACGACCATTCAGCGCACATCGCGCTGATCAGCCCGGCGCTGCGCATCGTCGCCCTGTTCGAACCACCGCACGTAGCGGCCGACCTCGCCGAGCGGGTGCGCACCCTGCTCAACTACCTGACCGACCCGGCCCGCCATCGGGCGCCCTGACGCGGTGTCTTCGCTACCCTACATCGCGGGTAGCGGACGGGGTGCGTCTCAGATTAAATTGGTCTTTGCTAATAACTTCTTGCTTTGCTCGCCCAGTGGGCAAGCAGCCCCAAATGCTGCACAGCCACCCACCAGCGCCTGAATTTCGCCGCCCCGCCGCGTTACGAGGAATTTCCGCCATGACCCGACCCGCTTTTCCCATCACCGCGTCGGCTGTCCTGCGACCGGTAGTCGCACTGCTTGGTGCGCTGTTGTTCGTGACCACCGCCCATGCCGCCGATGACGCCAGTTACCAGGCGCTGCGCGACTGGTTGGCGAGCAGCGAGGCCGAGGTCGGGAGTCTGCCCGCCGGCCAGCACCTCGGCGCCAAAGATCGCGCCCAGCTTGAGGCCTATATTCCGCGCACGGCCTGGGGCTACTACTTCTTCGACGACATGGACATGGAGATCGCCGCGTCCGGGCATTACCCGCCGCCGCCGAGCTGGGGCCAATCGGTCAAGCCGGGTTACACGCTGGACGAGCGCGGCGTGTTAAAGGGCTTCGAAGGCGGTGGTTACCCCTATCCCGAGCTCAGCCAGGACGACCCGCAGATTGCCTACAAAGTGATCTGGAACATGCTGTGGCGCCCCGGCCAGAACGACTACGACATGCCGATGGTCACCTGGCTGCGCAGCGCCGGCGGCAAACTCGACCGGCGTCTGGAATACACCTCGGTCAACGCCACCTATGCCAAGGGCGAAGAATGCCTGGTGCCGGGCTACGAAGAGGTCAAGAGCAAACGCATCATGGAATTCCGCTCGCCGCGCGATATGGCGGGCGCGAAGGACATGCTGGTGTCCTTCGTCGACCACGATCGTGAAGACTCGGGCTGGCTGTATATGCCCGCGCAGCGCAAACCGCGCCGCACGCTCGCCTCGGAACGCACCAGCGAAATGATGGGCATGGACATGATCCGCGAAGACCTCGACGGTTTCGGCGGCAAGGTCCATGAGAACAACTGGACCTACCTTGGCACCCGCAACGTGGTCGCGACCATCAACGTGGCTGACAACCCCGAGTTTGGCGGCCCGCACCAGTGGGTGCCGAACAAGGCGCGCTGGGAAGTGCGCAAGGCCCACGTGCTGCTGATCGAACCGAAGGCCAAGGATCACCCCTACAGCCACCGCATCTTGTTTGTCGACGCGGAGAACTTCTGGACGCTGTGGATGTTCGCCTTCGACCGCCAGGACGATCAGCTGCTGCGCATGAGCCAGCACTTCCTGAAGTACACCGAATCCTATGACGATGAGCAGCCGCAGCAGGCGCCCTACCTGAACCAGGACTGGGACAAGAGCATCGGCCATCACGTGCTCATGCATCTCGGCGAGACCGACATCAACGCCAAGAAACCGCACGCGACCATGACCCACTGCTACACCAACAAGCGCGTGTTCTCCTCGGCGCGCGCGCGGCAGTACTACTCGCTGCGCAACATGATCAGCGGGCGCCGCTGACACAGCGCCCCGCCGTACGACGGCCTGGGGGGTCGTCGTGCGCGCGCTCTTCGTACATGTCATCTAAATTTTGGGGAACTTCGTCATGACACTCCGTCACCACGGACTGCTGGCAGCTCTTGCCTTGCTCACGGGCCTGCCGCTCACCGCGCCCGCCATCATCACCTTCAATGACAACATCGAGGTGGAAGGTTTTGTGCAGGCGCAGAACATTTTGCGCACACCCAGCATGGATGACTCCGAGTTCATCATGCAGCGTAATACCGCGCAGGTAGAAACCAAGTACTACTTCCTCAAGGACAGCACGGCTTTCGGCCGCTTCAACACCGGCAAACTCGAAGAGGCGACCTTCACCATCGTCG
>CAMCBY010000443.1 GCA_945873015.1 Klebsiella pneumoniae | reverse complement strand
TCCCGGCATTGAAGTCAGACTTCTATGCCCTCGACCGTTCGCAGGACGTGTGGCCCTGGGATCCGGTGTAAACCGCGCGCGCTCAGTCGGCCATGAATGGTTCCATGCAGGCCTCGACACTGGCCGCTGTGCCCGCGGTCCTGGCTGGCATCGACGCCTTGTTTCGCCGCGCTCTACGCTATACGCGTGAGCAGGTGACAAGCGCGGCCGATGCCAATCAGGCTCTCGATCTCTGTCAGGTGCAGGGTTATGAGTTCGCCATGATCAATGCCGAACTTTATGCCGGCAACGCCATCATCGATTATGCCCGGTTGTGTATGACCGAGCCCGGCGGCGTCGAACATGGCGCGGCCTTCGAGAGTCATCTGGCGGGCGCCTTCGTGGCCGAGATACTGCTCAAGCTGCGCGCCCGATTCGAGAAGATTCGGCATCTGACCGGCCTGTCAGCACGAGAGGTCGGTCATGCGTTTGAGAGCGCCGAGGCCGAGCGTTTTAATACAATCCATCTTGCCCCGGCCTTTCTCGAGACCACGGCTGCGCAGATTCTCGAACACGGCGGCCACGGCCGTTCGCTGCTCGATGAAGACAAACAAATCATCGCCGCGAGTTTCGCGCGGATTGCCGACGACATCGTCGCGCCGCAGGCCGAGCGCATTCACCGCGATGATGCCAACATTCCTGAAGACATCATCTCGGCACTGGTCGAGATGGGCTGTTTTGCGCTTTCCATTCCCGAGGCTTACGGTGGCACTGCACCGGCGTCAGGGCATGACAACCTCGCCATGTGTGTGGTCACCGAAGAATTATCGCGCAGCTCGCTGGCCGCTGCCGGCAGCCCGCTGACACGACCGGAAATTCTTTCCCGCGCATTGATGGCAGGTGGCCATGAGGCGCAAAAGCAGCGCTGGTTGCCAGGCATCGCAAGTGGCAAACCCATCGTCGCAATCGCCGTCACCGAGCCTGATTGCGGCTCCGATGTGGCCGCTGTGCGTCTGCGCGCGAGCGCGACGGCGGGCGGCTACCTGCTTAACGGCGCCAAAACCTGGTGCACTTTCGCCGGTCGTGCGGGATTGTTGATGGTGCTCGCCCGCACCGATCCCGATGCGGGCACCGGCCATCGCGGGCTCACCCTGTTCCTGCTCGAAAAACCGCCGGGTGACGAAAAGGCCTTAGAATTCCGTCAGCCGAGTGGCGGCGTGCTGAGCGGCCAGGCTATCCCGACCATCGGCTATCGCGGCATGCATTCCTACACCTTGTTTTTCGACAACGTGTTTGTGCCCGATGAAAACATCATTGGTGGCGCGGCCGGCCTGGGCAAGGGTTTCTATCACACCATGGCTGGTTTTGCCGGAGGCCGACTGCAGACCGCGGCACGCGCCTGCGGTGTGATGCGTGCGGCCTTTCAAGCCGCCGTTCGTTATGCCCAGGAACGCCGCGTGTTCGGTCAGCCGCTCGCCGACTATCAACTGACGCGCGCCAAGCTGGTATCGATGGCGGCCAATCTGCGCGCCTGTCAGGAAATGACCTACGGCGTCGCGCGGCTCATGGACCAGGGTCGCGGCCAGATGGAAGCGAGCCTGGTCAAACTCTACGCCTGTCGCGCCGCCGAACATGTCACGCGTGAGGCGATGCAGATCCACGGCGGTATGGGTTATTCCGAAGAAACCGCCGTCAGCCGTTATTTCGTCGATGCACGAGTGTTGTCGATTTTCGAAGGCGCGGAAGAAACCCTGGCGTTGAAGGTCGTGGCGCGGGAATTGATATTGAAAGGTGAATGACGCGCTGCGCTGCGCGCAGCGCCGTTGTAGGTGCGAATTCATTCGCACATGAAAACGAATCTGGGGCGATTCGCCCGCGAATTGAATGTGCGAATAAATTCGCACCTACAGGGGACACTTATGAAAGATCACGCAGCCCTGATTGGCACGGTCATCAACAAGCAGACCGAGACCTATGGCGTGAAAGACGCCATCCTTTACGCGCTGGCGGTCGGCGTCGGTGCCGACGCGGTTGATGCGAAACAATTGCCCTACGTCTACGAAGAGCCGGCGCTGCAAACCCTGCCGACCCTGGCGCTGGTGATTGCTTATCCGGGTTTCTGGATGCGCGACCCGCAATACGGCTTTACCTGGCAACAGGTGCTGCATGCCGAAGAGGCCCTGGAAATCCATGAACCTCTGCCAGCGGCCGGCACCGTCACCGGCGAGACCGTGATTGAAGACGTGGTTGACCGCGGCGCTGACAAAGGTTGTTTTGTCTATCTCAAAAAAGAACTGCGCAGCGCCGATGGCAAAACCCTCTATGCCACGGTGCGCTCCAATACCCTCGCCCGCGCCGATGGCGGTTTCGGTGGCAAAAGCCTCGCACGCCCGGCGCCGCCCGCGCCTCCGAGCCGCGCGCCGGATCAGATCTGCGATCTGCCGACCAGTTTCAATCAGGCGCTGATTTATCGCCTGTGTGGCGATATGAATCCCCTGCATGCCGACCCGGCGGTGGCAAGCGGCGCGGGTTTTGCGCGCCCCATCCTGCACGGTCGCTGCACGCTCGGTGTGGCCATGCATGCCATCCTGAAAAGCTGCTGCGATTACGACGCGCGCCGTATGAAAACCTTGAATGTGCGTTTCTCCTCACCGGTGCTGCCTGGCGAGACGCTGCGTACCGAGATCTGGAACGAGGACGGCATGGCCTATTTCCGCACTTCGGTGCTGGAACGCGAGATAGTGGTGTTGAACAACGGCAGTGCGCGCATCGCGCCTTAAGGCTGACCCATGCAAGCAATACTCAAAGGCATGCGTATCGTCGAAGGTTCGGCATTTATTGCCGCGCCGATGTGCGGCATGACCCTCGCGCAACTCGGTGCCGATGTCATCCGCTTTGACCAACTCGGTGGCGGCATCGATTATCACCGCTGGCCGGTGACCAAGGACGATACCAGCATCTACTGGGCGGAGATGAACAAGGGCAAACGCTCGATAGCCGTCGACATCCGTTCGCCGGCGGGCCGCGAACTCGTCACCGAACTCATCTGCGCGCCCGGCGAACACGGCGGCATCTTCTCGACCAACCTGCCGGCCCGTGGCTGGTTGGACTACAAAACCTTGAGTGCACGCCGGCCCGATCTTATTCAGCATGAAATTGTCGGTGACCGTCGCGGTTCGAGCGCGCTCGACTACACCGTCAACGCCAAGGTCGGTTTCCCCTATCTGACCGGCCCTGAGGAAGACCCGCGACCGGTCAACCACGTATTGCCGGCGTGGGATATCGCGACCGCCTATCTCGCCGCCATCAACCTGCTCGCGGCGGAACGGCATCGCCGCCTCAACGGCGAAGGCCAGCAGATCAAACTCGCGCTGGCGGATGTCGCGCTCGCGGCAGTCGGCAACCTCGGCTTCATCGGTGAACTGCACGTCAACAACGAAACCCGCGGGCGCAACGGCAATTATCTGTATGGCGCGCTGGGTCGCGATTTTGTTTCCAGCGATGGCGAGCGCGTGATGATCATCGCGGTCAGCGCCAAACAGTGGGAAGGTTTGTTGAAGGCGACCGGCTTAGGTGCCGAGGTCGACGCCCTGGCGGCGCGGCTGGGTCTCGATTTCGCCCATGAGGGTGACCGCTTCAGCGCGCGTCGCCAACTGTGCGCGCTGCTGGAACCGTGGTTCGCCCAGCAGCCTTTTGCGCATCTCGCCAAGGTCTTCGAAGAATGCGGCATCTGCTGGGACAAATATCAGACCATGCGTGAACTGGTCGAGAACGATCCGGACTGCTCAGCCGACAATCCTATCTTTTCCAACATCGAACAACCCGGCATCGGCACCTATCCG